>DAOVLC010000171.1 GCA_030631455.1 Candidatus Zixiibacteriota bacterium | reverse complement strand
TATCACCTGCCCGTCCAGGTTTGTGATTTCGATATTGGTTATGACGGAATCACCAGCCAGAAACATCCTAAACCTATCCATTAGCTCAGGCAGATCGTCCAGAGACATTACTCCGACCTGAGTGAAGTGTTTTCCGATCAACTCACGCTTCGGGCCACCGAATATCTGCTCGGCGGCTCGATTGACATCGAGTATTGTACCGGAGGAGTCCAAGTGGAGCATTCCATCTCTGACAGTATCCAGAATGCTCTGGAACTGTCTTAACGGAGTATCACCGGTTGTTTTCTCAGGGCGTTCAAGCTCTGAAATGCGGGACTTAAGTTCTACTACAAGTTTACGGAGTTCCTGGACTTCCCCCTCAAGTTGCACATCCTCATTAGAATTACCCATACTATGCACCCCGCTCCAAAGGAAATGTTTCTCACTGCCAGTACAAAAGTACGGCAAACATGGGAAAATGCAAGGGGTTTTTTGGGCACATCTGAGCAGTTCCTTCTGGACTTGTACGTTCTTATGCTCAGGTAAACTGCGTTATTCAGACTATCCGGTAACTTGGCATTGCAGCCCGGTCAATCCATGTTTTCTCGAACTGCAATTCCCTATCACCTGATCTGTGCCGCATTAGATATTTGACAAACGCGGTTTCACAGTGTTATATGTCGACTTATGCTCTACTTCTGGGTCATCATTGGTTATCTCGTGATACTTATTGGGGTTGGGGCGTACCGAAGCAGGTATGTCAAGACTCAGGATGACTTCATGGTTGCCGGCCGCCGACTCTCAGCTCGAGTGCTGGTCGGTACGCTTCTCGCGACGTGGATCGGTTCCGGCTCGATCATCGCAAGCGCCGGCCTCGCCTTTGACAATGGTTTTGCTGCCCTTTGGTTCGATGCAGGTGTCTGGGTTGCTATCATAATCCTGTATCAGATCGCAGGCAGGGTGCGAAAGCTGGCCCAGTACACTGTCCCCGACATTCTTGAAATAAGGTATAACAAGTGGGCACGCGTCCTCGGTACAGTTGTCACTATGGTCGCATACACGGCCATCGTCAGTTATCAGTTCCGGGCCGGGGGTATGGTGCTCAATCTTATCACCGGCATATCCGTGGATCAGGGGATAATCATCACGGCTCTATTCGTCATCGGGTACACAGTGCTCGCAGGTATGATCTCTGTTGTATACACTGACGTCGTCAACGGCGTGATAATGATTGTCGGACTTTTCGTTGCACTTCCGTTCCTGCTCGATAGTGGTGGCGGATGGAGCGAGATTGCGAGCAGGCTACCGGATGCACACTTTGAGGTTCTTGGGGAACTGACACTCCTTCAAGCTTTGGGGTACTCTCTTCCGACCATGTTGCTGTTGCTCGGCGAATCAGGCATGTACCAGAGGTTCTTTTCTGCGAAAGACTCTGCCACCGCAAAGCGATCGGTAGTGGGATGGATTATCGGCACGATTATAGTCGAAACGCTTATCGTGTTCATCGCAATAGTCGGAAGGGGACTCTTCAGCGACATCGAACCGGAAATGGTCATACTGCACTCGGTCAAGAACGGTCTTCCTGTTCTCATTGGTTGTCTCTGCCTGTCTGCAATCGTGGCAGTCATCGTATCGACGGCGGACTCATTCCTGCTCGTGCCGTCGACGAATTTCATGCGTGACATCTACCAACGATTCATAAATCCCAACGTGTCTCAGAAGAGACTGGTGCTCTATTCGCGAATTGTGGTGGTCCTGCTCGGAGTAATTGCATTTGTGCAGGTGCGCTTCTTCACACGCATTCTTGAAATGGCTATCTATGCATATACCATGTACGGTGTCGGGATTACGCCAGCGTTGATGGCTGCGTTTTTCTGGAAAAGGGCAACTGCCGCAGGTGGGGTCTGCTCGATCGGCGCCGGTATGGTTATAACAATTCTATGGGAGATTTTACAGCAACCGTATGGCTTGCCGACTGTTTATCCCGCACTCGGTATGTCGTTGTTCTGTCTGATCTTCGTCAGCCTTGCGACACCCAAACCTGATGAGAGTCAGGTGCGACCTTTCTTTGACTAGACTATATCGAGCGGATAGCTCGACATCAAAACATGGAGATCTTCCTATGAGTAACCAGAGATCATTACATTTCATCGATCCGGATCTGCTCAAGCCGATTGAGATGATGCCGGGTGTCACGGCGAAAATCCTCAGC
The DNA here is from genome assembly GCA_030631455.1 of Candidatus Zixiibacteriota bacterium. Classification (GTDB taxonomy): domain Bacteria; phylum Zixibacteria; class MSB-5A5; order JAABVY01; family JAHJOQ01; genus DAOVLC01. The sequence continues at coordinate 2,635 of DAOVLC010000171.1, read as the reverse complement.
GGCCTTCAAGGCGAGAAAATGATGATGGTGCTGGCTACTATTGCCCCCGGTGTGTCAGTGCCGGCTCACAGCCATCCGCACGAACAGGTTGGCATAGTGTATTCCGGCAGCGCCTCTTTTCGCATCGGCGACGAGGAACGAACAGTTGTCGAGAAGGATATGTACTGCATTCCCGCCGAGGTAGAGCACGAAGCTACGGCTGTTGGTGGCGAGCCGTTTATGGCTTTCGAGATATTCTTTCCCGTCCGCGATGATTTCATCGAAAAGGCGAGCCAAGCGTAAAGAGATCATCATACGGTACCTAGCCCTGATGATTCTGGCGATCCCGAGTTTTGTCAGATGGGTTTGTTCTGTTTGCATATAGACCATCAAGACGTTGGCATTTTCTGATTGCGGTTTAATCGTATATAATTTATCTTGATTTGAGCATCTATTGCACTGCATCCTGGAATGATCCGCTGGAGTTGCCCCCGTGATATTTGGTAGATAGCGGGACGACAATCTCGGATTTGCACGTAGCTGGGATATGAATGATATTTAGTATTGGAGGTTTCCGATGGCAACCGAAGTGCGAAGAGTAGAGTATTACTACACGACTGTTGAAGATAAGCATGGGAAAGGTTACTGGCTGCTGGAACACTTCCGGCAGAAAGGCGTGAACTTGATTGCCTTCACCGCATTTCCTCGTGGTGCGGGGCGATCACAGCTGGACTTTATCCCGGAAGACACTGAGATGTTTAAGGCGGCTGCGGCCGAGGCAAAAGTCGATTTTGTCGGTCCAAAGCGGGCTTTCCTTGTGCAGGGTGGGGACGAGGTAGGGGCAATCGTGGAACTTCATTACAAGCTCTCCAATGCAGGAATCAGTGTTCATGCTGCTAATGGCGTGTCCGCCGATACCGGAGGGTTCGGTTACGTCCTGTGGGTCAAATCGGAGGATTACGACAGGGCGGCGGTGACGCTGGGAGTGTAGGTGTAACAAAACCAAGGGCCGTCTCACGGGCAGATTATCGTCTTGCAAGTGCGCGCAGTGGCTTTGCCTGCCCTGAGCTTCGAAGGGTGCCGCTGCGCTGGTGTGTTGTGTACAGACATTTGGATTCAGCCCAGAATCGCAGGGGCGCAGCCCCTGCGAGCACAGGAATCGAATTACAGAAGCTTGAGAGCGGTGGCGATATCTTCCGCGATCATGCTTCGCTTGCTTTTCTCGATGAAGAAGCTTGGGCCTGCCTGCACATAAGATGGGAATGCCCTCTTTCCGCGAAAGAAGTACTCTTTCCCGCGGATTTTGTAGGTTGGACCGGCGGGGATTACCCTTTCGTTACCCGCCCTTTTAGCGATGAAGTTGACAGACTTGATGGCGACGTCACCCATCAGCATGAATGCCTTCACATTGTGAAATAGTGCCAGTTCCAACTCCAATAGGAACGAACACTCTTTTATGGTGGCTGTCTTTATCCCGTATCCTGTCTTCCCACATTTCACCGCCGTTGTGAAGTACACGCCGAGCCTGAGTATGTCCTTCATTGACGAGATATTGGCGTCAGCATCTTTGAATGCCTGAACAGTAGTCCTCTGATACAAAGGATCACCTTTGGCGTAGAAGTAATCGCCCGGGTCCTGCGGCACCGCTTCCGAGATCATTACCATGCTGACCATGTCAGGGTTCACATTCACGTCGGGAACCATGAAGCACTCGTGGTTGACGTCACCACATGGGAAATCTATACATTCAATATACTTGCTGACTTTCATGAGCAAAGTTCCTTATGGAGTTCTCATCAACAATGGTGCTGTCGATCTTGAAGGTGTTCTGTCTGATCAGAATATAACACAGTTGATACCACGCACGCAATGATTATTCCGATTGCTGGGCAACAGGGTTGGTGGGCGGCACATGTGCCCCGGCATCCGGCAGATGTGGACACGAGCCCTGAGTTTTCGAAGGATCTGCCGGGCACGAGGTTTGTCATTAAGCCCCAATCGGTGGGGTACCCGTAGCGCGTGTGACGAATCATTGCAGAAGAAAAAGCCGCCGGGAGGGCTCCCAGCGGCTTTTTTTGATTTCAACATTCTAAGAATGCTGAAGAGAGGTCAAATCTATCTCATCGTTCCGACATAATGCGCTGTGAGCTGTCTCTCCCTAATACGCGGATCGGTGTAGTCGGGGAGGAGCATCGGCGCCACACGGCCTTCATCGACACCCGCTTCCGCGACCTCTTTGTTGTAGCTGATGGCGTGTTCAAGAGAAAGTTTGCCGTCTTTGGCTGACTCTTTCACATAGATCGCAGCGTTCGCGCCGGAAATCCGCCCGAACACCATGATATCGAGAAGCGAATTTCCCATCAGACGGTTTTCGCCATGCGTACCGCCGCCGACCTCGCCTGCGACGAACAGACCGGGCAGGGAGGTTTCACCATTGCTGTTGAATTCGAGCCCGCCGTTCTGGTAGTGCAATGTCGGATAGATCAGCATCGGCTCTTTCGCGATATCGATACCGAAACGCCTGTACAGAATATGCTTGCCGGGGAATTCCCGCTCGACAGTGCCTTCACCGGAGAGCATTTCGATCATCGGCGAATCGAGCCAGATGCCAAGCTTGCCGGTCGGCGTCGGCACTCCCTTGCCCTTGGAGATGCAC
>DAOVLC010000370.1 GCA_030631455.1 Candidatus Zixiibacteriota bacterium | reverse complement strand
CCCTGGTTCGCTCTGCAGGTATTATCTTATGATTTGATCCCATTAGTCTCTCCCGTTACTCGGTTTCCAAGAAGAACTTTTCGCGCCGCCGACCAGCCGGCAGGCATTTTCCTCTCTCCAAATACAATAAACACTATCAGAAGCTGTCGTCAACTGCTTTGTGGAGTGAGTGGTGGCATTTTCTGAAGCCAAACACAAATGACGAGGGAGCACAAATACACGCTAAGATGGACTTGTGGCCGTAATCAACTGCATACCATCGGTTGCTTAAGAGCCTAACAATCGGGTACCGAATCGCCATCTAAATCGCATGGCACGTTACCGCCCGCGAAGATGTACAGGATCAGATATACGACATCATCGATATCGAAATCGCCGCTGCAATCGGCGTCGAGTTGCTCAATCGGAATGTCCCAACAGTCAGCGAAAATGCATTGTATCATTAACACGATATCGTCAACGTCTACCTCGCCGCTGCCATCGGCATCGCCGCAGATATAGTCGAAGAGGATGACATCTGCTGTGCCGCAATCTGTGTAGGCTGGACTGATTGAGCCTTTACCGACGGGTGAGAAAATGAACTCGCCTGCAGGTGGTACGAAGGCAGAATCGAAATCCACATTCTGCTCGGCGGCTCCCTGCTTTGCCCGCAGCCACATTGTAGTGAGCAAACCACCTTCCTGCGGAGATAAGTACTGATACTCCGGAACGTCGGCAAAACACACGATGAGAATCATGTTGCTGTCCGGCACTGTGAATACGTAGTTGCTATCTTTCGGAGAAACCGCGGCCACGCGCCAACCCGGAGGGAGCACTGAGCCGGTCGTATCAAGATGCACGATTTCTATGTCGTCAGAATCGTAACGAAAACCGAGCGACATGGCGACCAGATCCGTGTCATTGGTGATGTATATCGGTAATGGAAACGAGTCTGTGCTGTAAACCGGAATCTCGATGGGACATCCGAGAGTCACCTCGTTAGCACCGGTTGGCAGATAGCATTCCTCGGTGGGCTGACATATCGGCACGACCAAACCCCATACGAAGAATTGGAGATAGAGAGCAAGATCAGACATGTTAACACTTCCGCACAGGTCGACGTCGCTGTTTTCGAGCGGTGCCACAGCATGTGCGATACCTGATATGTAGCGTACGAGATGTACTATGTCGCCGATGGTGTACACCATGCCGTCACCGTTGACATCGCTACAGAGGATTTCTGAACTATCGACATCGGGCGCACCGACTAGCACTGGGTCGTTGATGCCCGCTGCATCCGTCCCAGTCTGAGCTGCTGGCTGCTCAAACGGCACTTGGATGGTTGCTCCACTGCAAAGCTGAGCGGAGAGAGATACTGCCAGAATACATGTAATCCATTTCATGGTTCGTGCTCCTGATTAGGTTCCTTGTGTGTAACAAGCTTAAGGAGCTTTGTCAGGGATCTCATAGGTCTCAGCGTCTCCGACAGTTACAGTAATGGAAAAATGTTGTTCCTTCCAGACCCTATAAGCTTCCTATGCTCATTTTTGTCCATATTTAGTATAGCGATTTGCATGCCAGATTCATTCCCCTGCCCGCAAGGTGTGATAGGTCAATGTGTTAATCTCAGAATAGCGATATTCACTCGATTGGCCAAAAAGCTGAAATGTACCTCCGTGTACAGATCAGCTCGCGTTCTTGAGCCAGATTGCACATATTGGTGCAGCTTCAGACTTACAGGAAGTCGCATGCGTCATCAACCGCCACCTTAGATGGCGGTTTCGGTGACTCGGCCGGATAGCCTAAAGGGATAATCGCAACCGGTCTGAAACGGTCAGGTGTGTTCAGAATCTTCGTTACTGCCTTTTCATCGTATGCTCCCACCCAGCAGGCACCGAGGCCGAGAGAATGTGCGGTCAGCAGCATGTTCTGTATCGATGCGGCGCAGTCCATGATGGCATAAAGCTCTTCACCTCGATCACCGTACTCGGCGCGAATCTTGTGGTCGGTGCACACGACCATCACCACCGAGGCTTCGGCAATGAAAGTCTGGTCAAGCGCCGCAGCAGCAAGGTTCTTCTTGAATGCAGCATCCCTGATAACATAAAAGTGCCTGCTCTGAAGATTGCCCGCGGATGGCGCGGCCATCCCGGAATTCAGTATCTCGCTCACGAGCGCGTCGGGAATCGGATTCTTCTTGTACTTCCGAATGCTCCGTCTGTTTGCTACAGCTTCTGACAATTCCATCCGTAACTCCATTTCAAAAGACCAGGATTCCGACTCGGATCATGGCCTCATTCAGGACTGTCGTAACACCGTGCAAGCTCCTCAAGCGCCGCCTTGAATCTGGAGTGCCGATTGGACAGTAACAGGAAATCCCGTTCGTGAGTGCTTCCTTTGGCACGAATGATCCTCACCAGAGAAGCCCTCTCTCTCACTGTCCAGTCTTCAAGGTCAGGAATGTTGGCCAGAAGAGGCGCCATCCGCTCGAATGCCGTAACTTCGTCGGTCGACCATCGATTCAAACCGCGAATGCCCAGACGACGCCCGACCTCAGACATCGATCTCTGTGAGCCGACATTGCGGTTGCCGTCGAATTCATCAGCGAAGAATTTCGTAACTACATAACCGAGGTTGACAATCGGAAACTCCCGGTAGCTATCCATTTTGGACGGATCGACATGAAAAAAAACATCGCTCTTGGCCAGTCGCTTAAGTGTTCGGAGCGGTGAACGATAACCCTTGTTCTTGCGTATCACCTCGTGCTCTTCCTCTGCGAGTCTTCGCACTTTCGGATCGATCGCACGGAAACGGAGTTGGTAGTAGAACCATAAGTCTCCCGACTGCAACGGGTCATGGTCACCGTCTCCCATCTGGCGGCGCCGAAGCAGAAGAACGTGTTATCCGAAAT
>DAOVLC010000004.1 GCA_030631455.1 Candidatus Zixiibacteriota bacterium | reverse complement strand
TTGATCGTGCGAGTCAGCGCAGTCTTGAATCCGACCAGATGCGTTCCGCCTTCGATCGTGTTTATGTTGTTCACATATGAGAAGATGTTCTCGACGTAGGAATCGTTGTGCTGAATAGCGAACTCCATCTCTACACCTTCACGAGATGCGGTGAAGTAGATCGGTTTCTTATACACTGGAGTCTTGTTCTGATTGAGCCACTCGACAAACGTCGCAATACCACCTTTGTAGAAGAAAAACTCTGATTTATCTTCACTAACATCGGAAATCTGAATCTTCAGACCCCTGTTCAGGAACGCCAGTTCGCGCATCCTGGCTGCGAGGATATCATACTTGAAACCCCTCTTAGGAAATATCTTGCCATCAGGCATAAACGTGGTCTTGGTACCGGTTTTCTTTCGCTGACCGATCTTCCTCAGCGGCTTCTCCGGGTCTCCTCTGTTGTATTTCTGGTAGTAGACATCGCCGTCTCGACCGATCTCCACCTCACACCACTCGGAAAGCGCGTTAACGACAGATACGCCAACACCATGCAAGCCACCCGACACTTTGTACGAAGCATGATCGAACTTGCCGCCGGCATGAAGCTTGGTCATCACAACCTCGAGTGCGGGTTTCTTCTCCGTCGGGTGCTCATCCACAGGAATACCGCGTCCGTTATCCTCTACCATGACACTGCCATTCTCGTTGATAATCACGTTGATAGAATCGCAGAACCCAGCCAGCGCCTCATCCACAGAGTTATCCACGACCTCGTATACAAGGTGATGCAGTCCCCGGCTGCCTGTGTCGCCGATATACATAGCAGGACGAAGTCGAACCGCCTCAAGCCCTTTGAGTACGGTAATGGCTTTGGCATCGTAGTTGTTATTAGATTCCTTCGTGTTAGTCACCTCTACATTGCTCATTGCTTTATCCTTCATATACAGCTACTCTCAAGATTCATGCCTGTGTGTCACCTGAAATCTAATATCCGTTATCAGTTTCTTTCCGAGCCGATCGTTCAGCTCTCGAATGATCTCAACCTTTCTGAGGCTAAGCTCCTGACTCCACAGCGAATTCTCAACCAGGACACGGACAACCCCATCTCTTACTCCGATCACCTGAGTTACTTTGTCAATTGGTTCTCCCACGGCCTCCGACCAGATATGTACTACACCAGCTTCTTTGACTCTCTTCTCAAGACCCAGGGATTTCAGAGTTCTCCCTATGACGTCTTTAATGCTTACAGGTTTTCCCATAGTGGCTTTCCCCGTAAGTCCTTATTATACTATAAATTAAACAAATTTGCAAGCAAAAAGCTCCTCTTTTTTGGCATTTTTATAGCCCTATTCGCTTGCGCTACACTAAGTTACAATCACGGTGTATACTTTTTTATCACCCCAGCATCTACCTTGAGTAAATTCTCGAACATTCTTAAGTCCTTGATCTCTCTTAACTTAGAGGTCGTAACGATCACCTGTCCGAGATCTTCAAGCAGTGGCATAAGGCAATCCAGACGATTCCTATCCAGATCCGAGAATATCTCGTCTAAGAGCAATATCGGCGGCTCTCCGCACAACTCTCTCACATGTTCCAGCACAGCAAATTTGACTGCGAGCACAGCGGATTTCACCTGGCCGCGCGATGCATAACTTCTGCAATCATCGCCCGAAAGCAGGAACTGAACATCGTCCCGATGCGGGCCGTACATCGACTGCCTCATCAGAAGCTCCCGCGTACGTCTCGATTCGAGCTTGCTCAAATACGCACCGACTGAATACTCATCCAAAACCGGGGACGCCTTGTATCTTATCTCCAAACTGTCATCATTAGCAGTCAGCTTACTGTGGAATCTACTCGCTAACTCAGACACATCTCTGATGAACCGAGCACGTGACCCGTTAATAGCCAGTCCGAGTTCTATAAGCTTCTCATCCCAGACTTGCAACGATTCATCACCGGCAATCGCGCCGAGGGAATCATAGGCTTCTCCCAGTTCTCTGAGCAGCGCGTTTCTCTGTGCAACAACCTTCTTGTATTCCCAGAGAAGCGGTATATATCCGGCCTCAAGCTGCGCTATTGAGATATCAAGAAACCTGCGTCTCACAGAAGGTGGACCGTACACAAGCTCGACATCATCGGGACCAAAGAACACGACCTTGAACTGTCCATAGAGTACTGCTACTTTGGAGTGTAGAACACCATTTATCTTGATGCGCTTCTTTTCGCCCGATCGATACGCAAGTTCTATTGTTACCGGCTCGTCGCCTACCTTGCCTTCACCTACCATTCGAAAGAAATCTGCTCCATTGCGCATAATCAAATCATCTGTGGCGCTCCTGAACGACTTTGCCGTACAGAGATAATGAATAGTCTCGAGTAGATTCGATTTTCCTGAGCCATTAGGACCGAAAAGAAGATTCCTACCGGCTGAGAATTGAACTGCAGCGGACGCGAAATTCCTGAACCCTGTAATGTCTAAGCTGTCAAGATGCACTACCGACTCAGTCAGCCAATCGCAGCGGCATTACAAGACAAAGATAGTCCTCGGTTCGATCTGCGGAGTAGATTATGCCCGCGGATACAGGCGACGAAAGCTCTAACACAACCTCTCCACCATCGGTTTGCTTAAGAATTTCCTCTATATACGAAGCATTGTAGCCGATTTCCATCTTCTCATCTTTATACTCACAAGGAAGCTCTTCTTTCGCCTCGCCGCCCATATCCACATTCGTAGCGGAGAGCTGTAATTTGTTCTTGCCGAGCGAAAACTTTACTTGATGCGTTAGTGAATTCGAGAGTATGGAGACGCGTCTTACAGCAGATGCCAGATCGTCCTTGTTCACGATGAGCCGCTTGTCATTATCCGTCGGTATTACCTGATCGAAATTCGGATACGGTCCTTCGAACAGTTTTGATGATATGACTGTTGAACCGACTCTGAACATCACGTTCTTATCTCCGAATACGATACCTACCTCTTTGTGCGTTTCACCGATCAGCTTCACCACTGCATTCATCGCTTTCGGAGGAACGATGATGTCATCTGCCATCCCGCGCAGTTTTGTATTTTCAAGGGCTACCTTCGCGAGTCGGTGCCCGTCAGTTGCAACCATTATCATCTTGTCGCCGGCAGTTTGCCAGAGCATACCATTAAGTGCCGGTCTCGATTCGTCAACCGATACGGCAAAGGATGTTTTTCTGACCATTCTGATAAAGTCAGCTGCCGGGATAGTGATTTCTTTAGCACTATTGTATTCGGCAATCCTCGGAAATTCGTCGGCAGGTATGCCCGACATCTTGAACTCGCCGGTCTTCGTACTTATCTCCATCCTGTCATTCTCGGCTGTAATAAGAATCTCTGTTTCCGGTAATTCCCGAACAATCTCTGCCAATGTTCTCGCATGAATAGTTGTAGAACCGGTCTTATCAGGTTTTGCCTCTATCAGACTCGATATGGATATCTCAAGATCAGTAGCGGCAAACTGTATTTCCTTGTCCCGTGCCTCAATGAGTACATTTCCCAGAATCGGCAGAGCAGACTTACTCGGTACAGCGCCAAGAACGATATTAAGAAGTTCAAGCAGTTTTGATGTGGCTATTCCAAATCTCATCTTCTTCTCCTGGTTGATTCACATTCTATTCTTATTATAACTTTATAATGTATCTATACATAATAATCATAGTTATGTTAGTACTCTTGAAATATTACACTAACATCCTCAGCGTCTTGAGGTTTCATCGCCTGACCAATGTTCATAACGCCTTTGATTGTCAACATTACGGTGGCGTTGCAAACATATAAGTGATTGCCGTTTGAATATCAACAAATATTAGCACCCATATCCACACTGCTCAAACATACATAGAATTGATCAGCTGATCTATCCGCAGCTTCAAATTTATGTCCTTCTTTATCATATTCATAATAGTCTTATGAGCGTGAATCACGGTTGAATGATCCCGGCCGCCAAAGTCTGCACCGATAGCCTTGAGAGATCTGTCGGTCAATGTCCTGCAGAGATACATGGCTACTTGACGGGCTAAGGCAACCTCGGCAGTCTTTTTCTTCGCCTGCATCATCTCTGGACTGACGCTGTAGAACTCTGCAACCTTCTTCTGAATTTGATCCGTCGTGATTCTTCGTTTTGCATGTGGAATCGAGTCTTTGAGAATCTGTTGAGCGAGATCGACGTTTATCTCTTTTCGTCTGAGTGATGCGTATGCCAGAAGGCGCGTGAGGCAGCCTTCAAGATCTCTGATATTTGTGGTTACCGAGTCAGCGATGAATGTAAGCACATCTTCGGGAAGATGATAACCATCAGACTCGGACTTTTTCTGAAGGATTGCGATTCTGGTCTCCAGGGACGGTGGTTGAACATCAGTTACAAGACCCCAGGAGAAACGCGATAGAAGGCGTTCTTCGAGACCCTTAATATCCCGTGGTGGTCTGTCGGCAGTCAGTATTACCTGTTTGCCATTCTGGTGTAAGGTATTGAAGGTGTGAAAGAATTGTTCCTGAGTCGATTCTTTACCGGAGAAGAATTGAATATCATCAACCAAGAGTACATCTGCAGACCTGTAATGGGTCGTGAAATCAGAAACAGACTTCGTAGTGATTGAGTTGATAAAGTCGCTGGTAAACTTCTCTGAAGTTACATAGAGTACGCGAGCTGACTGATTCGCATCAATTATGAAGTTCCCAATTGCCTGAGCCAGGTGAGTTTTGCCGAGGCCGACGCCACCGTAGATAAAAAGCGGATTGTATTTGGTTCGACCTGGTGATTTGGCGACTGCCAGACTCGCTGCGTATGCAAATTCAGTGGAGTTGCCTACTATGAAGGAATCGAATTGGTATCGGTCGGAGAGCACTGTGCTTACGAATCTGTTGGACGATGTCGGTGCAAAACCCGATGTGGTGGTTTGCTTCACCGGGACTGTCGGCACGGGTGGTTCGAAGATGTTTACCTGCTCGCCCTGGGTGTCTTGATTGATGACGAGTCTGAAAATGCAATTCTGCTTGGTCACAGATCTCAGAGCATCGTTGATCAGTTCGGAGTAGTGCTCATTGAGCCAGTCCGCAGCAAACTTGTTCGGTACTCCAATCTGGAAGTTACTGAAGTCACCATCAACGGCGGCGGTTGGCTTTAGCCATGTAAAGAAACTCTGCTTGTTTACTTTCCTTGACATGTAGGACAGACATTCTGCCCAGACTTGAGTGACATCGTTTTTCATTTTAGTTGCCTTCGTCTCCGTTGTCAACATTTGTGGATAACCACAAGCTGTTGACTCCTACAGTGTTATCGTTGCCCCAATGGGTCGCCCCCGAATCCTGTCCACATTTCATCTGTTGGAACTTGCGGATCCTTGTCAGTTTCATGGCTCTTCGCGAACATTCGTATGTTATCAACATTCTGTTAACACATTACTACTCAATAAGTTCTGAGACGTAAAATGTCTTTTCGAGAGACAATTGTCAAGCTATCAGATAGAAAAAAAGCAACAATTTTAACACGCAGAGGTTTAATTGATTACAGGTATCATTGGTTGCATGTTACGCAACTTCTGAGAAACCTTGACATCATTAAGCTGTAGCTTACCGTAGTATATGCGTTTAGTGAGACATCTTAAAACGTCGCTGCAATCCGGTCGGAGATTACCCTGAAGGCGTCGGCAAGATGATCGGTGTTGGTTTGATCGAAAAGAGACTTACCGGAATCGGCATATTCTCTGATAATTCTGTGAAGCGGTATTTCACCAAAAAAGGCTGTGCCTGCACGGTCTGCGAGAAGTTGTCCTCCGCCTTGTCCGAAAATGAACTCTTTGCTGTTATCGGGGAGCTGATAGTAGGACATATTCTCTATGACTCCGAGCAGAGAGATGTTTATTTTCTCCGCCATGGCTGCAACTCTGCCGGCTACGTTGGCAGCTGCGACCTGTGGTGTAGTCACCACTATGAGTTGGGCGGCGGTAAGCTTTTGCCCAATAGTGATGGTAACATCACCGGTCCCGGGCGGCAGATCCATCAGAAGAATATCAGGATTATCCCAAACCACATCAGTCATAAACTGTGTTATAGTCTTATGCAACAGCGGGCCACGCCATATTACGGGCGTATCATCCGGGACGAAGAAACCCATAGATATGACCTTTATATTGTTCTGCTCTACCGGGATGATCATGTTGTCGACGACTGTCGGCTTTGTAGTGACTCCAAGCATCCTCGGAATTGAGAACCCATAAACATCGGCATCAAGCACACCGACCTTGTATCCCTTCTCCGCAAATGAGCGTGCCAAGTTTGCGGTCACCGTCGATTTGCCGACTCCTCCTTTCCCGGATGAAATCGCGAGGATATGGTCGGCGATGTGCGGGACCTCCTCCGGTTCCGGTTGACCCAAAACCATACTCCGAACCGCCGCTTTCTCCTCCTGGTTCATCGAGCCGAACTGAATGTTTACTTTGCGCACCCCTTCAAGGGCGGTTACTGCCTTGGTCACGTCACTTTCGATACGTGCTTTCATTGGGCAACCCGGTATTGTCAGCTTTATTCCAATCTCTACAAGGCCATCGTCGATTTCGATTCTATCGACCATTTTCAGGTCGACTATGGATCGATGTAATTCCGGGTCATTGACAGTTCTCAAGATGTCAGTTACTTGCTCACGTGTTATCATCGCTTACCTCTGAATCTTCCTCTTTAACTAAGTCCTCAAGAGTGATCGATCTGAGGACTTCCTCCACTGCGACCTGTATCTTATGCCAGATTGGCTTTAGGATACAGCTCTTGGAGAACTCGCAGTCATCAACACCGGTCAGGCACTCATAGGTGATAATAGGCCCCTGCACAGCCTCCACTACAGCCTTGAATGTGATATCCTGGGGACTACGGTTCAAAGTTATGCCTCCGCCAAATCCGCGCGATGTCCTGACCAGTCCTGACTTTGCGAGATCGCCTAAAATATGCGGCAGGAATTTCGGAGGGATGCCCTGTCTTTCTGCTATTTCATCCGACTTTCTCATCTCGCGGCTTCTGGCAAGCTCTGTCAGCGCTCTGACTGCGTATTCGGTACGGTTTGAAATCATAAAACAAGCTCAATGTAATCCATTATGGTATATTTAACACAGCAGAAGATAATTTGTTTCCGGCAATTGTCAACTGCTTTTCCTGTCTTATGTTTCGCACAGTAACCGGCTGGGCCACCTCAACCTACATGACAGTCGTATTAGTATTGTGTCTGAGGCCTACTCAGTGCTCGATTCGCGCTGTTGCTCTTTCGTCATGCTTTCGAGCGACTGGTCGAGGTTTTTGCTCGGCAGAATAATCTTTATTAGCGCCTGTTCGATCGCGTCGGCCACGTTATCGATAAACACGAACTCGATATCTGACGTGAGTTTGTCCGGGAGATTACTCGCCTCATTCCTGTTGTGAGGGGAGAGGAAGATTTTCTTGATGCCGGAACGATGTGCGGCAAATGCTTTCTCCTCTACACCTTCGACAGGATTGACGCGTCCGCGGAGAGTGATCTCTCCGCAGAAAGCGTAATCATGGTGGATGGGCATCTCGGTGAAGAGTGATGCAAGCACGATTATGACCGGAAGACCGACGGATCTACAATCCGCTTCGGTGATTGTCTCGGGGAAATGTATATGCAGATCGCTGCCTGCGATTCGTTCAGCTGGTATTTCCATTTGATCCGCGTGTGACCTGATGTATGAGAGCGATTCTTCGACTAGGTCCTCAATGGGCTGAGGTGGATTTCCGGTAATTTTGACGTTTCCGGTGCCGATCATCCGAGTTGCCTCAATAAAAACAAGCATACCTCCGATTCGTGAGTTAATCAAAGCGTTAGACAAACCTACTTCCGGAAGGCGGCCGACTATTTCAGGTCTCACGGTTGGTGGTCCAAGCAGTCTCCTGATATCCGATTCGTCAATCCTCTTCCTTGATCCGTTTTCATCGAGTTGTTCCTTGATAAGTCTCCTGCAGATCGTACCGATTCGCTTGTCGAGTTGGTGAACGCCGGCCTCATATGTATATCCGTGGATCAGTTCCTTGAGGGCACGATCGGTAATCTCGATCATATCGGAGTCTAACCCGGATTCTCTGAGTCTGCGGGGAGCGATGAACTTCCGTGCAATATGCAGTTTGTCAAGATTCGTGTATCCGGGAAGCGAGATGATCTCCATGATGCTCTTAAAGCGGTCCGGTACAGTGTGTGGGGCGTTGGCGGTTGTGATGAAGAATGCTGTCGAAAGATCAAACGGAATATTCAGGTACCTGTCATGGAATGTTGGTTTCTTTTCAGGATGAAGGATTCCGAGAATCGCAGACGCGAGATCAGTGTCTGTCTCGACGACGACGTTGTCGATGGCGTCGATGAGGAAAACGGGATTGTTGTGACCGCATTCGCGAAGATACCTAATGATTAAACCGGGCCTGTTGCCGACATTGGTTCGCCATTCGCCTTGGATGTCGTTTCTGTCTCTTATCGACTCGATCGAGATTCTCAGGAATTTCCGGCCCAGCGCCCTTGAGATAGACTTGGAGAGAGTGGCTTTCCCAACCCCCGGTGGCCCTGTAAGACACAGCACAGGGCTTATCGCGGTTGAGTTGCTATGTGCGAGCGCGATGTATTCGAGAATTTGCTCCTTGATTGCCTGAAGGCCGAGAATATCTTCGTTTAGAATGCTGCGAGCCTCCGAAATACTGGTCTCCTGCTGCGATCTCGTTTGCCATGGCAGAGAGACAATCCAACTAATGTAATTGGATATTATCGTGTAGTCAGGTGAGGCCGGAGATGCTTTTTCCAAACGCGACAGCTCATATTCTGCTGTCTCGAGAGCATGATTCGAGAGATCTGCCCTGCTGATCTTGTCTCTGAAGATATCTATTTGCATTATCGGACAACCATGCCTAACGCCAGGACATTAAACGCATCAGTCTTGCATTTGAAGATACGGGAAAGAACCGTATTTGTCCATCCCGATCTTACGGTATGCAATTGCTTCCCTGTTCCTATTTTCGACTACTTTTCGTTATTCTGAATCGTGAAGACTGCGGGTGTTGGGCTGCAATTCTGGGGTAGGCTATTCGTTTCCCAAGCGTCGGTAAAACATTCGTGGATGTCGAGAATGTTTCGGTTGGAGATTACTTCGCCGAATGTGAGGTTCATACCTGCAGAAGGACAGCAGGGACTCGAAATGAGATACTGAATCCCCTTGAGTCGGATTTCGCCGGTATTACACTAACCCGAGTTCGGCGTTTCAGGTTCACGTATTCGAATTGCTCCGATCCGGACTGGAGAAGCCCGATTGTGGTATTCAGTGCGCAGAAGAGATCATTGAGACTTGTCAAATTAAATGAGAACTCGCTCCACTTTTCTGTCGTCTGGATTTCCGGCTCAGCGCACCCGAGGCAATCGGAAACCTCCGATTCCGGGTGCCCGGTAATACCATCTGACGCCTTTGCGGGTATTCCCGATGCCCTTTGGAGGAGGTCAGTTGGAATATCGAAGCCGATGATGAAGCTGGAAAGGGACTGCGGCATTGGAATTGCTGAAAGCGCGATAGCCTTCTTGAGCGGTCGGTAGTGCTCCGGCTGGCAGGTGTGTCTGATTATGAAGAGCACCGTATCAGTGACCTCGCGCAGATCATCAACGGAGTTCACGAGATAGCGGATTGCTCTTGGGGACCCGTATGTACGTTCCAACTGCTGTTCCATAATACCCTGTTTCATGTATCGGCAGAATGAAGAGAAACTTTTGTCGATCTGGCTGCAGTGGGATTTTGACTTGTCGGTGCCGGGCAAAAGCGGCTTTGGCGCGGGATTAGGACAAGAGAAGGCCGCCTCCGTGATCGGAAGCGGCCTCTATTCTTCGGTTGACTGGTTTCGGTTACCAGTTGACCGAGACGCTTATTTTGTGATTCTCCTCGAAGACATCGCCTTGTTCGGATACATAAGCGTAGTCGATTGCATACCTGGTCATGATGGTCAGGCCTACGCCGATTGCGAAGTTACCATCGTTCACGCCGGCACGCATAGCTGCGAAGTAGTCATCGGCAAACTGATACGAATACTCCGCACCTGTCCTGAGCTTGATCTCAGACATGTTCTGGGTCTTCTCGATATCGAGCGGAATGGTGAATCCCTCGACCGGATACATCGCAACGCCGACGCGGAAGTTGGCAGCAACGTCCTCACCGTCGATCTTTGTACCGAGATCGGAAGCTGTCACGCCGAGATGTACCTTGTCATCAATCTTGAAAATCACACCGGCATCAAAGCCTACTCCGGTGGCCGAGTAGCTTTTCGTCGCATCAGCCCTGGAGTGTATGACCTTGAAGTTGAAGCCGACTTGCAGTTTCTCCAGCGCATTCCCGTATGAAAACAGGAAAACATGGTCGTTGAAGCCGAAGTCGCCGGTTGGAGTAGCTGAACCGCTATATCCGGCGATATCGGATGTACCGGAATTCAGCCACGAGAATCCCAGAGAACCGAAGTTGAACTTCCCTGCTATCGCAAGGTAGTTGTACTTACGGTCTGCTGTCATGTTTGCAGCGATCATGCTGGCAAATGAGACTTTCTCGATTTGTGATAAGCCTGCAGGGTTCCAGTAGCCCGCTGTCGCGTCGTTAGCCACAGCGACATACGCGCCGCCCATTGCCAGCGCGCGTGCTCCCACACCCATGCGCAGCATCGGCATGGTGTAGGTGAAGTCTTCGGCCAAGGTAACCTGCGAGTAACCCACCACCAGCATGAAGAGCGCCAAACCGATCAATATGGTTTTTCTTCTCATTATCAACTCTTCTCCTCTTATGGTCCCGACAGGCCCGGGATTTCGCCCGGGCCTGCACGTGAGTTACTATTCCTTTATGACGGCGATCTTGACCACCTTGTGGCTGCCATCGCTCGCCTTGCAGTATGCAAAGTAGACACCGTTTGCGACAACCTCTCCATCGGAGGATCTGCCGTTCCAGGTCGCTACTCCGGACACACTTGCGTTCAGCGTTCTGACTTCGTTACCTGCGAAGTCATAGATCGTTATTGTCACACCACCGCCGGACGTGAAGTTCGACTCGATCGTTGTAAATCCATCTGCGTTCGGGTCAAACGGGTTTGGCCAGTTGAAGCCATCACCGTTGTCTGTAACTTCACCTTGACCGACCGCTACCCATATCTCTACGGTTCTGTTACCTGCGTTATCGTAAGTGACGAAGGTAACTTCCGCGCCTCCAGTCGGGCAGTAAGACATGTAGCCGGTGTTGGCATCGTATGAGTAACCACTGGTAACCAGTGCGCCATCTTCGTAGATTTCGAACATCGTCGGGTCAACGCCCGAGCCGTCATCGATGATCTCTAGGTCGTCGCACCTGTCATCACCTCTGACAACCACCGGGCCGGTGTTATCGATAGTCAGCACCTGGAACCACGGGTCTTCGACGTTACCTACGCAATCCCAAACTCCGTGGCCGTGCTCGTAGAAGTTACGCCAGTCGCCGTAAGCGACCGGGTCTCCATACGAGTAATCGTATGTACCAGCAGAGCTCCTTGTACCGTCGTAGATCGCCACCATGATCCCACGCTTATGCTCAAGATCGTACGTAGTCGTGATTGTCACTTCGCCAGTCGCTCCGTCGGCATAGTATTCAACCTGACCCGGGAAGAACGTACCGAGGAAGAAGAGATTCTCATCCTGGTTCGGGTTCTCCAGGTCAATGTTGTTACTCTCATAAGCGACTACATCGACAAATACATGGTCCCAATCAACACCGGCCAGATCGTCATTAACAGAGAACGTAATGACCGGGTTCTTCGTGACGTAGTAGTTGTCGAAGACGACTGTCGGTGGCGTGCAGTCTACCGTGAACTCCCAGGTCATACTTGCGAAGTTGGCCTGTTTGTTCTTAGCTCCAATGTAGAGCGTATGGTCACCGCACTCGAGATCGGAAGCGAAATCGGCGCCAGATTCATAGTCGCCATGGTACGGATAAATCCTCAACTCTTGAGTGATTGCATCCCAGCTTGTCGACCAGAAATCAGCGTCCGAACCGAACTTGTGGATATAGTAACCGTCGAGTTTGATCTCGAACATTTCAGGATCAATCTCGGAGTACCAGTCTACCACTCTCCAGACGAATTTCGGCTGTGAGTAATAGTGATGCGGTCCGACATACCCGTTACAGTACGGATTAGCCTCGACGAACTCGAAGCTGATCGTACCCGGTTGTGATGGCTCACGGAGCGCGAGCACGGCGAACACACCGTAGAGGCAGTCAGTCGAGAATTCGACAGTGTGGGCCTCGGTGTCAAAGCCTTCATCACCTGTCAGGTAGTAGATGCCGTAAGGTGACCAATCACCGTCATCATCATCCCACCATGCCACCATAAGTGACTCGGCAGGCAGGATGACGGTCGGATCGTATGACATCTTGACAGTGGCGAACCTGTTGTCGTCAAAACAGTTACAATCATTCTCGCCGATGTAATTGGCCATATCAGGATTGTGATTGCCTATCGGCTCCCAGCGATCCTGGAACGGGCCAGACCTTGGCAGCAAGGTTTCGAGAACCATCAGGCATCCATCATGGTCGCCTGCAGGAATCGTTACCTCAACGTTGTCGTCGTTGCCAAGAACCATACCGTTGGTACCTAAGTCATCCCGGTAGCGGTAGGTGCTGATATCAGTATTTAGAGCGCCTTCACCATCGGCTGCGCCGACCAGGAACACCGCTTTTCCGCCACAGAAGATATCATAAGGATGAACATCTTCCTGGAAGACCGTTCCCTGGAGGTGCGGCCTGAGCATTACGCTCTCGTATTCGTAGTCGTCGGTACCGAAGACACCATCCTCATACACTCCGAGAACGATCGGTGTGTTTGCAGAGGTGGCCTCGACACTGAGTACGCCCTCGAAGTTGCAGGTCTCGTAGTTCTTCAGGACTGCAAGATTCGAAAGGTCTGTACCAGCTGCGAAGGTCAATGTGCCGGCACCATCCGAAGTAACGTCTATCTCGAGGGCATTAGTTGCTGACCAGTTACCGGAAGCATCTGTTGCCATCATGTGGAACGGGTGTGTTCCGGCAGGAATAGATGCCGGATCGAGCTTAGTCCACCAGAAGTTGTCTATCTCGCCACTGTTCCATGATTGATCAATACTAAGGGGTGCGGCGGCTCCAATGCCTACCCACTCTGTACCGTTGTAGTACTCGAAGAGTGCGCGCGTTGCGTCACCGTTCCAGTCGTAACCATAGAGTCTGTTGCCGTAGTGACCTATGACTGACGTGGTCGGTGGGGTCTGATCGTAGATCCAACCGTACACCGGACCGTAGAGGGTCATGTTACCAACAGCATCCCAGGCTCTGTAGTAGAACCCGTATTGGCCTGTCGGTAGTCCTGAGATGTTGAACATCACAGAATGCAGACCGTCAGTTGCCGGATCGATGAACTTAACGAACACTCTCGAACCCGATTGGTCTTGGAGTTCGAATCCGACCTTCACAATACCGGAATTAGCGCCTGTCGATGAACCATTGTCAAAGAAAGCACCTTCGATACTGATCTCATCGAGACCGGTCAGGTTGAGAGCCGGATCGTTGTTGGCTTCGACATCCTGGCCTGCGATCATCGTCTGTGAAATGTTCGGATTAGTCTCATCGTGGTAGAATGTCCACCAGTCGGAATCGACGGAACGGCCAGCGCGGTTCCAGGCACGCACCATGAAGTGGTAAGCGCCGTCGACTGCATTGGTGTCATTCCATTCCGCCTGATACGGTGGCCACTCATCCGTTGCCCAGGCAGCCCACGAACCGTTGCTCTGAAGGACACCCTTGAACATGAACTGCACCGATTCGATCGGAATGGCACCGTTATCAGCGGTAGCCGTAAATATGGTTCCGTTCCCGTTATAGTCTTCACCGATGAACGATGAGTCTGGTGTGGGAGCGGTTTGCGTCACTGTAGGCAGAGC
>DAOVLC010000276.1 GCA_030631455.1 Candidatus Zixiibacteriota bacterium | reverse complement strand
TATGGACAACGTATCTTCGATTCGAGGCGGAGAACCCAACCCGGCTGTCGATGAGTACATCGCAAAAGCACTTCGCAAGTTCGAAGAGTCGCTGGACGACGATCTCAACATATCGCCTGCGCTTGCAGCAGTGTTTGACTTCGTGCGTGACGTGAACAGGATGATTCATGAAAACGAGCTATCATCTTCGGATGGCGCTAAAGTCCTTAATACGATGAGCCGCTTCGACAGCGTGCTCGGCATCATGGAAAGTGAAAAAGCCGATATCGACAGCGAGATCGAAGGGTTGATCGCAAGTCGTAATGAAGCTCGAATAAACAAGGACTTCGCGATGGCTGACAAGATCCGTGATGACCTACTTTCGCGTGGCATCGTCCTCGAGGATTCTCCGGAGGGTACCAAGTGGAAGAAGAAGCTGTGACCTACTTGCACTCCTTCGTTGGTTCACAACTCGATGTCTTTCTCGGTTACCGCAGCCGTCAATCCAAGCATGAGCCAGAGATAGTTGGCACTCGATCCCGAACCAATAATGCCTCCGCTCTCGAACATTGAATTCAGTAGACAGCCGACCAGAGTAGCGAAGACCGCAGTGTGCATGAGGCGGTGGCTGCTTCTACGCGCCTTTCTTCGACCGTTCACCTGCGACTTAAAGAGGTAATAGTAAACCAGGAGAATCAGGATAGCACCCGGGATGCCCGTCGTAAGTAACGTCAATAGATAGAAGTTATGCGGATCATAGTCCCTTCCTTCTTCTCGAAAGACAGAGATTTCATGGAGATCGGTCAGGGCAGATTCTCCCCTGACAACTCCCCTCTGAACGTCATAGCCATAACCTACAACCGGTTCCCTGACGGCCGCCTGGAGTGCGTAATGCCAAAGGGTAGTCCGCCGAGTGGTTCCGGCATCCAACCTCATCAGCATGGCAAAGTCTGAATACACATCCGTGGACAAAGCTAACAGCACAATAGCAACCAATGCAACACTGCTTAGTACGCAGAGCAGTTTCCTCTTCTTCTCCAGTAACAGAAAGGTTATCACAAATCCAAGCATAGCCAGCCAGGATGCCCGCGACCAGGAGAGAAGAAGGGCGGCTGAGCCAAGCAGGATGCCTGAGCCGAACAAAACCCGCACTACAACATGCCTGTAGCTGAGAAAAGCCACAAGAAGCACTGGTATACAGAAGTTGAGAAGAATCCCGAAGCTGTTAGGGTTCAGAAGAAATCCGGAAAATCTTGCATATTGGCCGGCAGCCATACCGGAAAAGGAATAAACGGAAGAAGATAGTACGACGAAAAGGAGCAAGAACATGATCAGCCGAACGTGCCCCCTGCTCGCTATCGTCTCTCTTGTTACTATGTAAACCAGCAGGAAAGTGCAGATCCTGAGAACCGCGAGAAAACTGGCGAGTTGGTTGACGGCGAATAATGAGCAGAACAACCCCCATGCTATGAATCCAAGGAGCGCTTTTTCAGAGCTACCCAATCTGATAGTCAGCCGTCGCCGCTCAGCGAGGTAACGCGCGACTGTGATCCAGGCCATCCCAGCCATAATCAACCACCTTAGAGCGCGAAGAGCCTGGAATTCCTCTCCGTTCAGGCTGTTGATGTGCGAGATGAGACACAGTGTTGCTACCAGACCTACTTGAGAAAACGCGAGGAAGACGATAGCTGTTAGACTAATAAGCCCGAGAACCCCCAATGGAGGTCTGAATATGAACAGCGAGGCGACCAGCACCGAGTCGATGAAAACTACGGTTGAAAGCCAGGCTCTAGTGGGGATAGTGCGTATGTTCTCAATGGCAGTCGACATTTAGCATTGCGCTAAGAATCACCCGAGTGGTTTTCTCTTGACCTCAACCAGCGTTTCCTTCATTTGCGTCGCTATCAGGTCTGATAGACTACGATTCTCGCGTAGTCGTTCATAAGCAACTACCAGTAGTATCGATGCCATCAGACTAATAAGGAATGCCGTTACCGTGATCAGAACTTTGCGTGGACGGAATGGCTGTCCTGCGGGCCGAGCAAAGTCAAGCACACTTATGACAGGCGTGTCACGCTTCTCCTGAATGCGGGACATCTCAAGTTGCTGGGCGAGGACCTCATAAATCAACTCCTGAATTCTCACATTCCGTTTCAGGACCGAAAACCGCAAACCAAGTTCAGGTATATCATCAAGTGGAATGTCAAGTGCAGACAGGACAGAATCGGCTCTTGTTCCTCCGCCACACTCCATCTCAACCAGTTTGTTCCCGATCTCTTGCACCATCAGCTGTTGCCTGATCAAGCTGGGATGATCCGGTCGGAGTGACTTCCTAAGCATATTGAGTTCGATTTCCGCGGCTGTAAGGTTGGCCTTCTGCCGTGCAAGATTCTCTATTAGAACTGCAGATTGCATTTCCAGTGATATCGCTTTGTGCTGTTCCTGGAACTCACGAAGCTCGGTAAGAGCATCTTGAAGCTCCTCTTCCGTCTCCAGTAACCTCCCGGACAGGAAATCGACTTGTTGGCCACCTCTCTTGCTCTCCAGTTGGAGGTTCAACTCATTGAGTTCCAGTCCCAACAGATTCGCTATTCGAGCAGCCAGTTCGGAGTCCCGAGAGATGGCCTCCACCGTAATGATGCCGTCTGACTCTACTCGAACCATCAACCTGTCCCGGAGTGTCGTGACTGCCTGCCACTCCGAAGACGCTTCATAGATGGTCTCCAGATCGAGAGAGTCGACTACTTTCTTGAGTATGACGTCCGATTTGAGCATGCTGGCGTAAAGATCGGATGGGCTGGCCATCATAGGAAGGCTGAAACTGGTTACTGCTCGTGCGACCTGTGCCATCGAGAGATCACCGAGGCCTGAGAAACCGGCCTGTGCCTCAGGTGGTAGAATTGTGGTTCTGCTCATGTACTCTCTGGGTAACACGAAACTTATCGTAGCCGCCACCAGAGTGACAATGAGTGTATTGATGATGATAAATCGCCTGCGTTTGACAATAGTGTTCAACAGTTCAAGAATCCACATAGCAATCACACGCCTGATTGAAAGTCAATAAAGCCTAACCTCATAGGCACAATATGACGGATCACAATTCTTTGTCAACAGAATTCGGGATAGCGCCGATGAAAGACCGACAACGCTCCGAAAGCAATTGGCTTCCAAGACAAGACTTCTGTGCGGATGGCAAAGCAAATGTCAATATGACGACTTACGCAGCAATTCTGACGTTTGTCGCCGTCAGCGCGTCGATCACTCACCCCAGGGGTAGTGATACCTGTACACGCAGAACTCTCCCGCAGTAGCCGTCGAAAGATCGACGTCGAATTCAAGTGGGTCGTCGCCTTCCCACGTATACGGCTCGATTACGGTTATCGTGTATTCACCCGGTGTCAGGTCTTCAATCTGATAATCCAGGTTAAACAGGCAGTTACAGTCACACAGCCCCTCCAGCTCGATCTGTTCGATTGTGATGACATTGCCCTCGAAGTGAAAAAGGACTTCGATCTCCGGGCAGCAGTTGAACCCTGCATTGATATGCTTCATCGTCAGAACACTCTCGCCATCGTACTGGTACTCTATGCAGTCCATGAATGATGACGAGTCAGGGGTAAGCAGTCCTTTCTCAAATACGTTGCAGCCGGTCATGTCGACCAGACTGCCTGATGGGTCAACACCTGAACAGGGCGGCGGTCCGCTATCGAAGATATAGGCGATGAGATAAACGACATCATCGATGTCAATCTCACTTGAGCAATCGACATTA
>DAOVLC010000227.1 GCA_030631455.1 Candidatus Zixiibacteriota bacterium | reverse complement strand
GATTTGTCGACATTAGTTTCAATATCAAGGAGAAGCGCAAAGTAAGAATCGAAAAGATCGAGTTTGTCGGCAATGAGGCTTTCTCCGATGGGAAGCTGCGCGGAAAAATGTCGAACAAGCGGAAGAGCTTCTTCCGCTCCGGCAGCTTCAATAAGTCCAAGTTTCCCGAAGACAAAGAGAAGATTGTCGAGTTCTACAACAAAAAGGGCTATGTCGACGCGCACATCGTGCGTGACACTATAATTCTACACGATGATCAGAGGAGCTTAACCATACAGATCGAAGTCGACGAAGGCATCCGATACCGGTTCGGCGAGACCACCTTCGCCGGGCAGGAGATTTTCACGGAGGAGCAACTTTCATCGAAGCTGAAGTTTGATGAGGGGGACGTGTACAACCGCGAGAAATACGAAGAGTCCCTTGGAGAAGTGTATTCGATGTATCAGGAAGAGGGACATATACACGTCAGGATTTTTGACAACCTGACGACGCGGGATTCGACGGTCGACCTTGCATTCGAGATTTCCGAAGGTGTTCCGGCCAAGATTAACATGATCAAGATTGAAGGAAACACGAAGACCATAGAGAAAGTGATCAGACGCGAGCTGTTTTCTGCACCCGGACGGACATTCAGGAGATCGATCCTGATGAGATCGGTCAGGAACGTCATGGTGCTCAACTATTTCGAGAAGGTCGAGCCTGATTTCAAGGTTCTCGAAAACGGTGATGTGGATCTGATTTTTAAGATTGCCGAAAAGCCGACGGGTCAGTTCAACGTGGGTGCCGGATATTCCGGTCAGGACAAATTCGTTGGAACACTCGGGCTCGGTATACCGAATTTCCGCGGCAAAGGACAGAACGTAAGCCTGAATATCGAGTTCGGAGGAAGGCGGAATTCGTTCTCGATCGGGTTCACGGAGCCGTGGTTGCTCGACACCCCGACGACATTCGGAATTGATGTCTACAATCAAAACAGGCGCTGGTACGAGGATTTCACTGAGGGTCGCAGAGGATTCGGGCTTCGCCTTGGACGCCGCCTTCGCTGGCCTGACGACTATTTCCGCGTATACTTGCGTTATAGACTCGAGGATGTAAGATACCACGATTTCTCCAGCACTTATGCCGAAGTAGAAGATGATCCTTTCAGTCTGAGGAGATACGACGAACGGTGGCTCAGGACCTCCTCGGTGTCAGTCACAATTATCAGGGATTCCAGAGATTTGCCCCAGTTCGCAACAAGAGGATCGGTGCTGAGCTTACAGAGCGAATACTCCGGCGGCATAATCGGTGGAGACTGGAGGTACAACAAGCACACTTTACAGGTTTCCAAGTTTCATCCGGTCCTCTGGAAGTTTGTCCTTGCTCTGAAAGCCCGCTACGGTGTGATTTTTGCTCCGAAAGGCGAAGAGTTCGTACCGTACGCCGAGAAATTCTCTCCGGGTGGAACAGATCCTGACGGGTTCATCAGGGGCTACGACGATGGCAGGGTAACTCCGAGAACACCATCCGGCGCATATTTGCGGGGGCGTTCATTGGTGGTATACAACGCTGAGCTTCAGTTTCCATTGGTTGAGCAGCAGGTGTATGGTCTCTTGCTGGCAGATGCCGGGAATTCGTGGATCGAACCTTACGACATGCGGCCGTTTGATCCGGGATCGCTGTATGGGTCATATGGATTTGGATTCAGGCTCGTCGTGCCGGGCATCGGAATCATCGGCTTCGACATCGCGCGAGGTATTAGCAGTGCTGATAACGGTTGGAAACCGCATTTTCAGATAGGAACAACGTTCTAAATACATGGTATAGAATACTCGAATGACAAGGAGGAGGATAGATTTTGAAAAAGGTTAACGTCAAAAGTATGATTTTGGTATCTGCATTCTTAGTGATGCTGGTGCTCCCTGTAGCTGGTGAGCTTCTTGCCCAGGACGGGCGGATCGTCTATATCGATTCGTACAGAATCCGGCAGGAATACAAGGAGTTTCAGGAGGCGCAGGAGCAGTTCAACAAAGAAATCGACGATTGGAATCAGGAAGGACTCGATATGCAGCGGGAGGTGGACTCTCTGGAAACCGAGTTGGAGAAGAAGCGATTGGTTCTCAGCCCCGGTCCGCTCAAAGAGAAGCAGGATGACATTGAAACGAAGAAGGCAGCGCTTCAGAAGTTCACAAATGACATCTTCGGGCCCGGAGGCAGAGCGGAGCGAAGCAACGAGCAATTGACAAAGCCGCTGCTGGACAAGATCACGGGCATCCTGGAGAAAATCGCAATCGAGAACAACTACTCATATATCTTTGATGCGGTGGACGGTAACATCGCATACGCCAACAAATCACTCGACATAACCGAAAAGGTTCTCGAGGAGTTGGACGAGCTGGAATAGAATTGTGTACTCGGTACGCGAAGTCGCCGAGAAGATCGGCGCAGAGATCGCCGGAGATGAATCAATCGAGCTTAAGGGTCTTGCCGGCGTCGAGGAGGCGGGGCCCGGAGATCTCGCATTCATCGCCAACAAGAAGTATCTGTGCTTTCTGGAGACGACTCGCGCCTCGGCTGTGATCGCCGCCTCCGGAACAACTTCCGATAAAGTGACACTGCTGCTCCATCCCGATCCGTACTTCGCTTTCATGAAGGCGGTAATGCTCTTCCATCCTCAGAAAACTTATGCTCCATCATTACATCCAAGCGCTGTAATCGCAGATTCCGCCACAGTACATGAGACGGCTCATGTCGGTCCAAACGTAGTGATTGATGAGGGAGTCGCTGTGGGTAAGGGAAGTGCGGTACTTGCAAATACGTTCTTAGGCGAGGGGACAACGGTTGGAGATGACTGTCTGATCTATCCGAATGTCACACTGAGAGAGAGGAGCCTGGTGGGGGACCGTGTGATCATTCACAGCGGTACAGTGGTTGGCTCCGATGGGTTCGGCTACGCTACCTCGGAAGGGAAACACCACAAGATTCTCCAGGTCGGACGAGTCGTGATCGAAGATGATGTCGAAATCGGGGCGAATGTTACCATCGACAGGGCGACTCTCGGTGAGACTCGGATCGGGCGAGGAACGAAGATCGACAACCTCGTGCAGGTGGCGCACAATGTCAGAATCGGAGAGGGATGCATTATTGTCTCACAGGTTGGCATTTCCGGTTCAACCAAGCTCGGCAAGTACGTTGTTCTTGGAGGCCAGGTTGGACTTGTCGGGCACATTGAACTCGGCGATGGTGTGCAAGTCGGGGCACAGTCGGGCGTGGCGAGGGGTGTCGAAGCGGGAAAGACCGTATTCGGGTCGCCGGCACGCGATATCTCACGGACTATGAAGATTGAGGCATGCCTGAGGAAGTTGCCGGAGCATATCAAGCTATTGCGGGAGCTTGATAAGAAATTATCTGGGCCTTCGAGTGATGATGATTAGTCGGTGAACGTCACATCGTACTTCAGGATGGTCCCGCCCTCACCCACTACGAAAAAGCTGTTCCTGTCTTCTCCCCACATAGCGAGCAAGTTCTGGTTAGTCCGAACTTCGTCTGACAGATCAAACCAAACATCACCATTGTAGAAGATGATGGTGCCGTTTCTTCCTGCCACAAACAGCTCGTCCGAGCGGAATCCCCAGATGTCGAAGAGATCGTATCCTGTCACACGAGGCATCCTTCTCCAGGAGTCTCCGTTGTACTTAAAGACATTGCCCCCGCGACCTACCGCGAAAATAGTCGTCGAACTTCTGACAAGGAGATCGAAGAAGTAGTACGTGTCATTACTGTACATCTCGCGCCAGGCATCTCCATCATATTTCATTATGATGCCACCCTGACCCGCAGTATAGACGTTTCCGTCCGTATCACCTCTTATGACATTTATGATGCTGTCGATGCCGGTATCCATCGGTTTCCAGGATAATCCATCGTAGTGAATCACCTTGCCGAAATCGCCTGCTGCGTATACGTCATGGGCGTCACGTCCCCAGATCGTGATGTAGTTTGCGAGTGTGTCGTCTTCAAAATAGTCGACTGTCCAGATGTGGCCGTTGAATCGAAGTATTCTCTGCTGGGCTGCTGCGAAGATAGCATTATCATGTGCACCCCAGAGCTGTCTGATCGAGCCACCGTGCGGCTGATACATGTTACGCCAGCTTTCTCCCTGTCGCGCAAGGACAACACCCCCGTCTCCGGCCACGTAAAGCCTGTTGTTATCCACACCCCAAATCGCCCGAAATGCACCTGAGGCTCGGCTTGGAAGAATCCTCTCGAAAGATTCCCCCGCGCCTCTCCAGTAAACGGAACCGTTCTCTCCGCAGAAGTAGATGTTATCCGGCGCAGTC
>DAOVLC010000220.1 GCA_030631455.1 Candidatus Zixiibacteriota bacterium | reverse complement strand
TCTTCGTAATACATTGAGCAAGTAAGAACGGCTCTGAACGAAGGTACAGATGGATCAGGAGCCGCGTAAGCGGCTCCTTTCTCTTTCTCCGCTATTAGCCCCCTGACCGATCCTGGGCTCGTCTAACTATAGAAACCCAGTTTCCACTCCGTATGCGCGATACTATCGGCACCTGTAGAAAAAGGTGACATGCGCGATACGTGCTTATTCCATTGACTTGCAATCACTTAGTGGATTCAAGGGTAAGACAACTCAAATAGGTGTCGGAAAACCCGACACAGATGGTCGGCGCTCCGAGCGAATCTCATTTAGCATAAGGTGGCTATCTGATTGAATGGCACAGTGTTGTCGTGGAATGCGTCGAGTGGCACGGATATTGCTCATTGTCTTGCCGAAAGTAACATGTGGGATTGTTATCCATAATAAAAGATCACAGATCACACGGAAAGGATAGATGATTATGGTAACAAGAATACTCTTTGCACTCGCGATGGTTGCGCTGATGAGCGGAACCGGGCATGCATGGCTGCTCAGTTTCGACTGGATCGGCCACGATCTGGGACAGCCATCTGCTACGGCACCGACTAAGGCGGTCGGAGTAACCGAGGTTTACGACTACGGCGAAATCTTCATGTCGGGCTATGTTTGCGCTTGGACCGGGCCGGCAACCAGTGCGGCTCGTACTGATATCGCGGGTGAGAATATCTTTTCATTCACCGCCGGCAATTCCGCTAATGATGACTTCTACGTCGAGACAAGTGGCGAGTCCGACAAGGTGACCGATGTAGTCGGATCGGATTCCCCCGGTCCTAAATTCGCGTCCAGCGCCACAGGCTACACGACTTCTCCTGGCACAAGCAATATCTGGGTTAGCGGCGGCGTATCCGACGATCCAAACAATGCCAGTGTGCCACCGCCAATACCTGAGCCGGGGACGCTGCTGCTTCTTGGAGCGGGACTCCTTGGAGCCGGGATACTTCGCAACAGATTCCGCGCGTAAACATCTATTACAGTTTTGAGTTTTCAGAGGGTCGCATTCGCGACCCTCTCTTTTTTGCAGAGCGGGTTGATGCGCGCCCCCAAACCACACGACGACGATGACATAAGAAAGCTTGGCTCTGCGGCGAATTCTACTTATTCTGGATCAGATTTGGCATCTTGGGATTGACATCTGGACTCAGACGAAGACACAGGGCAGACAAGGATTTCGATCTACTCTACTACTTTGCAGCGAGTTATGTAAACGAGGAACACGACAAGAAGACCGACGAGAAGACCACTCCCTTTACTTGACTTCTGGCAAAGTGATAATAATCCAGTAGTCGTCGAGCCGCACCTTTGCCGCCCGCAGAAAAAACATGGAAAATAGCAGTCTTATGCGAGTCTGATTCGTGGTAGCCCCTACCGGCTCACGAATCAGTCTTTCTTCTCGTCTTCGTACCAGCCGCCGAAGCTCCAGTTGCTGGTCTCTGACTGGTTGGTCTTAGGATTCTTGTGCTCGTATGGATGCTGTTCGGCCTGTGGCTGGTTTTCTTCCGGCTGAGGATTATCAGCCTGGTTTTGTTCATGCTCTGACACTTTGTGTCTCCTATCGATCGTTCAATACTTGCGACATCAGAACGGGGAGGAGAAATCTCCCCTCCCCGATTGTGATCTTAGCTGTAGTTGTGCTCGGTGTTGTAGTCGTCCTTGCAGACGGTACCTTGCAGCACAATGCGATACTCGCCGGTCTGCGGATTTACAGACTCTACCTTGCAGCGGCAGTTGGTCGAGTTATAAAAGATATCGGTGAACTTCGCCTGCAGCGAGGCCGGCGACACTGGTGTTCTTTCGATCCAGGAAATGTCATTGATCGTCCACTTCTTCATTTTCTTTCCTCCTCAAAGTAGGATGATTGTTCTCTCTCTCGAGCGGCCTTTTTTAGTAAACGTTGTACCAGAAATTCGGGTCCATGTCAAGCGTACCGGTCAGGACGATACGATACTCACCGGTCTCGGTGTTGCAGGACTCGACCTTAGCGCGGCAGGAAACCGAGCTATAGAGCAGATTCGACACGTTCCAATTCAGCGCATGAGGAGAAGTTGGTGTACGCTCGAACCAACGGAAATCGTTGAAATTAAACCTGGTCATCTAAGACCTCCTTAGTTTGGGTGTTGCATTGGAGTTTTCAGTCCGCGCGATGGCTGACTGTTATCTTCCGGTGCCTTTCGACACTTTCTTTTTCCGATTGACAATCGAGCACGATGCGGTAACGGTTCGCGAATGAACCGCTGTCTACATCAGAGAAGCGCTCCGCATCCTCAGTACTCACTCCCTTAGCTACGAACAGCTGACGTGCCCGACTTTTTGGTTCTGCTACCATAGCTTTATGCACTTCCTTCCTCCATCCGGGTATCTTCCCGGTTATCTGGTGGGAAAAATCCAAATTCGTGTAGCCTGGCGAGTGCCATCTCCACGTTGCCCTTTTTCCAGCCGAGAACGCTCGATAGCGATTCGGCATCGATTGCCGCCCCCTGATTTTCATTTATGTACCTCGCTAATTTCAGCACGAGTTCGTTCCTAAGAGATAATTTCTTCCTGGCCATGATTTGTGTGACCAGATACACCGCAAACTGGGCCGCAAAGAGTCCGACCCGTGCATCGACACACTCGACAAAGAGATCAAACCTGTTTTCAGGATCCTTCCATCCGCATGTAAGGCCCGAACAACGCCGCATACCACCGAGACTGATCTGCATATCGACGATGAGATGCTCGACAAGGTGCGCAATATCGGCAGTCTCTCCCACACGTTTGATAGACACACCCTCTTCCTCTTCGAGATACAGAGGAGTGGATTCGTACTCTGTACAGCATGTATGTTGCGAGATTGTCGGGAAGAGTACCGCAAGTTGCTCGAACATCGAGAGGAATTGCTCGCGCTCAAATCCCCCTGCCGGATAAACATCGAGGACGACCTTGAGGTGTCCAACTGCCGGTTGAAAGCGGCTGTAAAGTTTGAGAACATCGGGAAAATGCCCATATACTACGGCTAATATCTTCATGAAAGGTGTCGGATCAGTTTCCTATACTGTGACTCCCTGGCTATTATCAATGGAAGTATCGGCGTGCAGTTGGTAAACTTTAGCTTCATGCTCATAATTAGTCGTTCCACCGGATAGCGTCATTTCAGCGCCAGAAAGTGATTGTCTCATTTGAGGTTGTGACATACATTTCGATCTGAAACGTCGCTTTCGATGATAGATTCTGAACAGTGAGGTTTTGCCTGTCTCATGGAACTGTTCGATAATGAAACACCGTCGCCTGACGCGAATCCGCCCCGACCGTTAGCCGAGAGGATGCGTCCGAAGGCTCTGTCCGATTTCGTCGGGCAGGAGCATTTGCTCGGAGAAAACAAGCCGATCCGAAGAGCGGTCGAGCAGAAGAAGATACCATCGATGTTACTCTGGGGACCACCCGGGTGCGGAAAGACGACTCTTGCACATCTTCTCTCCGACGCTATCGAGGCGCGGTTTGTTTTCTTCTCAGCCGTAGCATCAGGACTGAAAGAGGTCAAGAAGGTTGTCGAGCGAGCGGAGAGAGAATGGCTGGTCTATCACAGACGGGTGGTGCTTTTCATCGATGAAATACACCGATTCAACAAAGCGCAACAGGATTATTTCCTGCCGTTTGTCGAGAAAGGATCGATCATTCTTCTCGGCGCGACCACTGAGAATCCATCGTTCGAAGTGATTGGGCCGCTTCTGTCTCGATGCCAGGTG
Source organism: Candidatus Zixiibacteriota bacterium (assembly GCA_030631455.1). Taxonomy (GTDB): domain Bacteria; phylum Zixibacteria; class MSB-5A5; order JAABVY01; family JAHJOQ01; genus DAOVLC01. The sequence goes on along the minus strand of DAOVLC010000220.1, from coordinate 662 downwards.
TTCACGCTCAGCCAGCTCGAACCGCAGCACATCCGCACTATCGTCGAGCGGGCGCTTGAGGATGGCGAAGAGGGGATCGCCGAATATGGTCTAAGACTCGATGATGAGGTTTTCGATTTTCTTGTCGCGTTGTCATCGGGCGATGCGCGCCGCGCGCTTTCGTATCTCGAACTGATCGCCGAGCAGTACAAAGACGACAAGGACAAGCTCATAACTCGCAAGCGGGCGGAGAACGTACTGCAGAAGAAGACTGTTCTCTATGACAAGGAAGGCGAAGAGCACTACAACATTATCTCGGCGCTGCACAAGGCTGTTCGCGGCTCCGATGTCGATGCTGCATTGTACTGGCTCGGGCGGATGCTGTTTGCGGGTGAGGATCGGCTCTATGTCGCGCGGCGGTTGATTCGGATGGCAATCGAGGATATCGGCGCGGCTGATCCGCAGGCGCTGTCTGTCTGTGTCGCAGCCAAGGATACATATCATTTTCTCGGATCGCCGGAGGGTGAGCTTGCGCTCGTCGAGGCGACTGTCTATCTCGCGACCGCACCGAAATCGAATCGTCTCTACAAGGCGTACAAGAAGGTCATGCAGATAATCGAGGAGAATCCGGCTGAGCCGGTGCCGTTGCCGGGAGAGTAAGGGTCAGTACCCGGCGTGCCGTA
>DAOVLC010000134.1 GCA_030631455.1 Candidatus Zixiibacteriota bacterium | reverse complement strand
CAGCACTTGAAATCCTTTGGCTTCTGCCTCCTTTGCGAGACATGACGTTCTCTCCGGGTCCCTGTGGGCGGAACTGTACTCGGTCGAAAAGCCGATACCGAGTTTGTTCAAATACTCCTCGCACCGGGCAACTGCGTCAGAGTCTGACTTAGACCCGGCTATAACTAATACTTTCTTCTGCATTAAATGTTCCTCAACGCGTAAATTTGCTTTTGCGCATAGTCGCTTTGCGGCCAATGTCAGTGCGGAAGAATGACCCGTCGAACTTGATCTTCTCCGCAACTTCGTAGGCGCCTGCTATCGCATCGTGCAGGTTTACATCAAGGCTCGTGACGCCCAGAACTCGCCCGCCGTTGGTGACAGTTTTGTCACCTGCTCGTTTAGTACCTGCATGGAAAACAAGCCTCTGGTCGGTCTGCTTCGCAGGAAGCCCGGAGATCGGCTTGCCTTTCTCATAACTGCCGGGATAGCCATCAGATGCCAGAATGACGCAGACTGAGCATGCATCCTGCCAGGTGAGGTCTTCAAGCGATATGTTCCCATCCACGATCGAGACGAATATCTCCGCAAGATCATTCTTCAGGAGTGGCAGCACGGCCTGGGTTTCGGGATCGCCGAACCTGCAGTTGAACTCGATTACTTTCGGTCCCCTCTCATTGACCATAAGCCCGGCATAGAGAATGCCCTTGAATGTCCTTCCCTCGGCCTTGAGACCTCTTATTGTCGGCTCCAGCACAAGGTCAAGGATGTCCACCATCAGCCTGTCCGAAATAAAGGGAACAGGACAGTAAGCTCCCATTCCTCCGGTATTCGGGCCCTGATCTTTGTCAAAAACAGGCTTGTGATCCTGAGATGGAAGCATCGGTAGAATGCTCTCGCCGTCGGTGAACGCCATCACGGTCACTTCTTCACCGACGAGCTTATCCTCAATCACAACCTTGCTGCCGGCATCTCCGAATCTCTTGTCAACCATCATGCTGTCGACCGTGTTGCGTGCCTGCTGGATATTGTCGACGATTATTGCGCCTTTACCAGCGGCAAGACCATCCGCCTTGATCACTAGAGGATATCGTGTATCGTTGCAGAATCGTAGTGCTTTCTCACGATCATCGAACACTTTGAATGGGGCGGTCGGAATGTGATACTTCCGCATGAACTCCTTCGCGAATGCCTTTGATCCTTCAATGATAGCAGCTTCTTTCGTCGGACCGAATATTCTCAGACCGCGCTCCTCGAATTCGTCGACGATTCCGAGGGTCAATGGTAATTCGGGGCCAACGACCGTGAGGTCGATTCCCTCTTGTTTGGCCAGGTTGGCTAATCCCGGGATGTCATCTACGGAGAACGGTACGCACTTGCCGATGTCAGCAATGCCTGCATTCCCCGGTGCGCAGAATATCTTTGATACCAGTTTCGACTTGGAGAGCTTCCAACAGATTGTGTGTTCTCTCCCTCCTGATCCTACTACGAGTATTTTCATTTCAATCCCTTTCGCATTGGGGAGTAAATATAGGAATCGTGGCTTTTCCCGCAAATGTTTTCTTTCGGAATGCCAGATAGATGACGGATGGACTTTGGTGGAATCGTCCCACAAGCCCCCGTTCCATGTGCTCGCAGGGGCTGTGCCCTTGCGCTATCCATATCTCCGTGGAAGTTTTCAGTTGACATCGGTTTGACGGTTTCCTTGTTTTGCATCCAACCCAGGAGGGATATTGTACAACGAAGTCCTTTGGCTTGTGTTTATGCTTTTCAATCTGTCGGTAGTCCTGCTGGCCTTTCGGCGTTGGGGTAAGACCGGTTTGTACGTGGTAATCGCTTGCTCAAGCATAATCTGCAACATTCAAGTTGTAGTCTTTGTTGATCTTTTCACCCGAGTAGCAACCTTAGGGAATATCGTCTATGCTTCGATTTTCCTTGCGACTGATATTCTCTCAGAGCATTATGGCGCCAAAGAGGCCCGAAAAGGTGTCTGGATAGGGTTCTTCTTCCTGGCTTGGGCTACCATTGCAATGCAATTTGCAGTAAACTTCATACCTGCCGATGTTGAGGGTAACAGATTCGAGCACCTTGTTCCTGTCTTTAAGTTCATGCCGAGAGTGGTCGTTGCGAGCCTGATCGCCTATCTTGTGAGTCAGCACCATGATATCTGGGCCTTTGCATTGTGGAAGCAGAAGACATCAGGTAAGTATCTTTGGCTCAGGAACAATGCGTCCACCTGGGTCAGTCAGTTTGCGGATACTATTATTTTCACTCTCATTGCTTTTTATGGAGAGGTTGAGACTGGTGTGCTTGTCGAGATAGTCCTGACAACCTACATCCTGAAACTCATTGTCGCCGTTATCGATACACCATTTCTGTACATTTCCAGGATCGTCGTAAGGGACAAACTCCTCTAAGATTTTAATTGACATTGGATTTGCTCATTCGTAATATGACCCCACGGTTTGCCTCAGCACAGAAGGAAGACGTTGGGAAGTTCATCTGCTCATCGCTTTCGACTTCGGGTACTGGGGGCCACGAGATCTTCCCCCGCATTCTACGAGGGAAGGGATTACGGGGGCTGTTGTAGGTTTGATGATACGATCTCAGAGGTGCTGTTAAACACTAACCGCTTTTGGATTTGTTCTATGCAAGGTAAGATAATCTGCTGGAATTGTAAGAAAGAGTTTGAGCTCACCGACAAGGTGACACGCCAGGATGTTTGTCCGCATTGCGACAATCCAACCAAGTGCTGTTTCAACTGTTTGCATTACAACAAAGGGGCTTTTCATCAATGCAACGAGTCTGCTGTGGCTGAATGGGTCCGCTACAAGGAAAAAGCGAATTTCTGCGAGTATTTCACCCCACGATTCCTGCATCTGATAAAGAAGAAGAAGCCGAAAACTCCAGCGGACAGGAAAAGCGCCTGGGATCAGCTTTTCGACGACTGATTATCCTTCATTGTTATACTGTGTATACTCTTCAGGCAAGTTTTTGTTGCTGACAGCGAATCCATTGCATAGATTCGAGCCCGAGTCTGAGTTATGTGGTGCTGCTGCATGTCATATGTGACAAGTTGCGCTATGTTCTGTTGACCGACGGGGAGACGGCTCAATGATGAAGCGGCCGATCTACATCTTTGAAGACGACGACTTTGAGCGTTTCTATCCACTGACTGTCAACCGCGCTGTCTATCAACTACGGCTCGGCATAGATCTTCTGTTCGAGAAGTGGAGCGCATATTTCAATGATTTCGACCTGCGATTCTGCATCAGGGGTCACCTTACAGCGGTTACAGAACAGAGAACAGGCGTACGCTGCAACGTATTCAAGGATATTGCCGAAACCGGAGCTGTCTTCGTAAATGGGCGGTTTATTCCGGACACGGAATTGGCCGAGAGAATCACCTCTGCTACCAAGGCAGAGCTGATTCTGTGCAATGGTAACCTTGTTGCCGCCATAGTCTTCCCCGACTCTGATGAAGCCCGGGACCTCGATCGTATGCAATACTGGGGATACGGGCATTTCAAGGCAATCGTCAAGGACAACCGCAAACACGATGTCGAGGCACGCGAAGTGAGAGACATCTGGGACTTCATCAAGCTGAATCCGCAGCAAATTACGATTGACTTCGAGAGAATCACCGAGAGTGTTTCGGCTGGCCTGATCTCCTCGGATGCTACAGTCGACAAGGGCTGTCTCATCCGGAATGGCAACGCTGTTTTTGTCGGGCCGGGTGCTGCGATAGATGGTCAGGTGGTCATTGATGCCAGAGGAGGCCCGGTGTTCATTGATTCTGGAGCCATAGTGCAGTCCCACACTCGAATAGAAGGACCATGCTACGTTGGCAGGAACTGTATGCTCGTGGGATGCAAGATCAGGGAAGGGTGCTCTTTCGGCCCGGTCTGCAAAGTCGGCGGGGAGCTGGAAGAAACGATATTCCTTGGCTATTCGAACAAGTTCCATGACGGGTTCATTGGACACGCGTATCTTGGCGAGTGGGTTAACCTTGGAGCCATGACAACCAACTCAGACCTGAAGAACAATTATGGATCGATCCGTGTTGATAGGGGAGAGGGGCAGGTTGATACCGGCATGATGAAGGTTGGCTCCTTCATCGGTGACCATGTTAAGACCGGCATAGGGACAATGCTGAACACGGGCATTACTGTCGGTTTCGCATCGAATTTGTTTGGTGCGGGTCTGATAGCGGACAAATGTGTGCCGCCTTTCTGCTGGGGTGCTACCGGCAACTACGCCGCATACGACCTGGATAAGGCTATCGGCACTGCGAGGGCGGTAACCGGGAGACGTGATATTGAATTTACGCAGATCGACGAGAGAGTTTTCCGACAGGTTTTTGATGATACTCAAGACCAGAGAGAAAAGCTGATTGGAACCAATAAGGGTTCGCGCTGTTAATCGTGGGCGGAACTTGACGATAATGGGACTGAGGACTTCCTGCGAATGGGTCCCACAATGCGAGTTCATGCAACGGGATTGCTCGATGGATAGGATTTGGGAGAAATAGATGCCAGAACTTAGGAAAGACCCGATACTTGGCCGATGGGTCATCATATCGACCGAACGCGGTAAACGACCGTCCGATTTTGCCTCGCAGCCGAGAGTGCGTGAGCCGAAAATGTGTCCATTCTGTCCGGGGAATGAGCATCTTACTCCACCTGAAATACTCGCAGTCAGGCCGGATAAATCGGAGCCCAACTCTCCAGGCTGGATTCTGCGCGTGATTTCCAACAAGTACCCTGCCTTGATGATCGAGGGCGACCTGAATCGCGAAGGCGAAGGTATGTTCGACAAGATGAACGGTGTTGGCGCTCACGAAGTCATTATTGAGACTCCGCATCACAACCTGGATCTCGTGGATCTCTCTCTACAGGAGATTGAGATGGTGATCGATGCGTATCGCATGAGGGTCGAAGACCTTCGTAAGGACATTAGATTCAGATACGTTATGATTTTCAAGAATCAGGGTGAAATGGCGGGAGCCTCACTGGAGCATTCGCACAGTCAGTTGATTGCGACGCCGGTTGTGCCTAAGCGCGTGCTTGAAGAGATGAAAGGATCGAAAATCTACTACGATTACAAGGAGCGTTGTATCTTCTGCGACATGGTAAGGCAGGAATTGTCGCAGGACATCAGGGTAGTCAGTCAAAATGAGGAGATGGTCGCCATCGTGCCGTTTGCAGCGCGATTCCCATTCGAGACGTGGATCATACCGAAAAAACATGCAACGCATTTCGATAAATCAAGCGACAAGATGTACGCAGGGTTTGCAGCCATCCTGAAGGATACTCTGCTTAGGTTGAAACTCGCTCTCAATGACCCGCCGTTCAATTACAT
>DAOVLC010000212.1 GCA_030631455.1 Candidatus Zixiibacteriota bacterium | reverse complement strand
TGATCTTGATGTCAATCGAGAATCCGGTGTCAAGAATGTTCTTTCCGAGAAGTCCGAGTTCTCCTGCCTGTTCTATCGCTTTCTGCAGATTAATCACTGCGAGCGGATACTCTTCACGGACGTAGATGTAGCCTTCGTTGGCTCCGACTGCGTACGCCGCGATGATCATCCCTTCGAGTACCGAATGCGGATCGCCTTCCATGATGGCACGATCCATGAATGCTCCCGGATCGCCCTCGTCGCCGTTACAGATGACGTAATGCGGGGTCTCTTCGTACTTCGCGCAGGTTGCCCATTTCCTTCCGGTCGGGAACCCACCACCGCCTCGGCCTCTCAGTCCCGAGGTCGTTACTTCCGAGAGGATTTGTTCAGGCGACATCTCGGTCAACGCCTTGGCCATTGCTTTATAGCCACCGACGGCTATGTATTCATTGATATCACATTGACTGATCTTGCCGATGTTGCGTAGAGCTATTCGTTGCTGATGCGAGTAGAATGGGATATCGGCGTATTTCTCGATTTTCTTTCCGGTCTTCGGGTCGGTGTAAAGCAATCGTTCGACTATTTCGTTGTGCCTGATTGTCTTCTCAACGATCTCCTCGATGTCTTTGACCTTGACCCGCGTATAGAACGTACCATCCGGTTCAAAGACCACAAGAGGCCCCTGCTCGCAAAACCCATGACAGCCCGTTTCCTTGAGAGCTCCGACAGAGAAGCTCTTGATCCGTTTCTTCTTCAGTATTTTCTTGAACTCATCGCTTATCTTCTGAGCACCGTTGGCAAGGCAGTCAGGGCCGCAGCATATCAGCACCTTCCGTGGGAACTTGTCGAACTGCGCGCGGCACTCTTTCTGCAGCTTGCCTAACTCTTGCGGGGTACTGACGCGCATATCAACCTTTCTTGAGCAACTTCTTCGCGTTGCCGACATTCACGCTGCCGTAAAACTGGTCATTCACCACCACAACAGGCGCCATTGCGCAAGCGCCAACACATGCGACGGTCTCAAGAGTGTACTTCATGTCAGGTGTTGTCTCGCCGGCTTTGATGCCCAACTCGTTCTCCAATCGCTCCTGAACCATCGTAGCGCCGCGAATGTGGCACGTGGTACCAACGCAGATACGGATCACTTTCTCACCGCGCGGGATCAGACTAAAAGTATTATAGAAAGTGGACACCGAGAAAACTTTGCTAAGTGGCACATTTAGGACTCTTGCCGTTTCTTCGAGAGCATCAGTCGGCAGATAGTGGTACTTCCTTTGTATGTCCTGCAACACGGCGATCAAAGATTCAGGCTCGAGCGGATATCGGCTGAAAATGCCAGGCAATTTTCCGAGATCGAGATTCATACGTTTTCTTTCTGAGTGAGAGATTCCAGGCCAAGCTGGTATCCCTGCTCGACCGCCTTCAGGTTTATGTCAAGGACAGCTTTTTTCTTGCTCAGCTTTTCATTGATGGTGGCAAAGATGGTCTCCATACTTACGACTTTGCTGGCGCCTATGAACGCCCCAAGGATGACCACATTCGCTGATTTTGGACTGCCTACCTTGCTCGCAATATCGTTTGCAGGGACAAGAATCTGGCGAATGTCCGAGCGCTCGGAAGTTACATCGATTAGAGAGCTATTGATGATCAGGACACCGTCAGGTTTAACTTTGGGAGCGAACTTGTCCAGCGACGGTCGATTGAAAACACACGCGCACAGCGGATTGCTGATGATTGGAGAGCCGATCCGCCTGTCGGAGATCACTACCGTGCAATATGCGGTACCGCCACGCATTTCCGGACCGTACGACGGAATCCAAACGACCTGTTTCTCTTCCCTGATGCCTGCATACGCGAGCAACTGACCGGCAGTCATGACCCCCTGCCCACCGAATCCGGCGAACGTAACTTCATACTGGGACACTAATCGCTCTCCATTTCGTCGGGTTGCTTATATAAACCGAGCGGGAAGTATGGAATCGCATTTTCTTCAGTCCATTTCGTCGCCTCGGCAGGCGTAAGACCCCAGTTGGTGGGGCAGGTCGACAACACCTCCACTAACGAAAAGCACTTGCCTTCAAGCTGATAGGTGAAAGCCTTCTTGATTGCTCGCTTAGCGTGGACTATGTGTCGCGGAGTGTGAGAAGCAACGCGCTCGATATAGGCCGGAGTTTTCAGAGTGGCCAGCATTTCGGCCATTCGAATGGGGTAACCTACAAGGGAGACGTCGCGCCCCATCGGGCAGGTTGTGGCGACCTGTCCCGGAAGAGTAGTCGGCGCCATCTGTCCGCCCGTCATGCCATAAATACTATTGTTCACGAATATCGTCGTGAACTTTTCTCCCCGATTTGCGGCATGGATAATCTCTGCAGTGCCGATCGACGCGAGATCGCCGTCACCCTGATATGTGAATACGATCATGTCTGGCCGCAGCCGCTTGAAGCCGGTCGCAAGCGCAGGTGCGCGCCCATGAGGAGCCTCCAGGAAATCGGTCTTGATGTAATTGTAAACAAAAACCGCACATCCCACCGGGGCTACGCCAAGTGTCTTTTCACGGACACCCAACTCGTCAATTGCCTCTGCCACAAGCCTGTGGATCACGCCATGTGTACATCCCGGGCAATAATGGGTTACGACATCATAGAGAGCTTCCGGTCGCTCGAATATTGTCCTATTGTTCCGTGTCATGTTGCCCTCAGGCCTTCCTCTTTCGTGGACGAGAACCTTGATCGGTGCTGAGCAGTTTGTGTATCTGTTTTTTGACCTCGTCCGGAGACGGCACGACTCCGCCGGTGCGTCCGTAGAAATGTACAGGTTTCGCGCCGAAGATCGCTCTCTCGACGTCTTCGAGCATCTGCCCCATGCTCATCTCTATGGTCAGTACAGCTTCGACGTTCTTCCTCGAGACCTCTTTCAATATCTGTTTCTCGGGGAAAGGGAAGAGCGAAATGGGTCGAAACAAGCCGACCTGCACGCCATCATCCTTGAGCTCATCGATCACAGTCTGGCAGATACGAGCCATTGTACCATACGCGATCAGAAGTATCTTGATCTTCGAGCTTACGTTATAAAGCTCAAAACGCACTTCTTCTTCTTTCATGCGCTCGTATTTCTCTTGCAGCAAATGGCTGTTCTTCTCCAGTGCCACCGGATCGAGGAAAAGTGATTTGATGATGTACGGCATTCGGTCTTTGCAACCGGTTGCCGCCCAATCCTTGGGAGGCAACTCAGGTTCCTCATACTTCTCGGGGAATTCGACCGGTTCCATCATCTGACCGATCATGCCATCACCGATCAGGGAGACCGGGTTGCGATACTTGTCTGCAAGGTGGAATGACAGCATTGTCAGGTCGACAGCTTCCTGTATTGTTGACGGTGCGAGGACCAGCACCCGGTAGTCGCCGTGACCGCCACCCTTGGTGGCCTGGAAATAGTCCGACTGAGCCGGAAGAATACCGCCCAGTCCCGGACCGCCGCGCATGATGTTGATGATCACCGCAGGCAAATGCGCACCTGCCATGTATGAAATCGCTTCCTGCATCAGGCTGATCCCGGGGCTCGATGAGGTGGTGAAAACGCGCTTGCCGGTCGCTGCCGCGCCGAAGAGCATATTCCCCACGGCTACTTCGCTCTCGCCCTGCAGAAAGACTCCGCCGACCTCCGGTATCCGTCGTGCCAGATACTCGGCTACCTCAGACTGCGGAGTGATCGGATAGCAGAAGTAGTGCTTTGCGCCCGCACGCAAGGCGGCCTCGGCAATCGCCTCGTTTCCTTTCATCAATATTCTTGCCATTACGCTAAGTCCCTGTGTTCCCCTCGCGTACTAATAATCGAAGAGACTGTAAACTAATCCGTTTGAATGAACTTCGATCGCCACATCCGGGCACATGATAGCACATATCCTGCAACCGATGCAGCGCGAAGGGTCATGCACCTGCGCGAAGAAATACCCGCGGACAGTAATCTCCTTCGACATGGAGATTATTTGCTGCGGACAGACTTGCACGCACAGTTCACAACCTTTGCAGTAGTTTTTGTCTATCGTAATGCCGGGCATCTGAACACCTTTGATATCATATCTGTTAGCCTTCGCCCGCCGCGTCCCTCTCCCACGGCTTAAGCAAAAGCCGATGAAGAGGAAGCACCGGAATACTTGTCTCAGTCAGGTCAGAATCATCCACCAAGTCTGCCTCGACACTCAGGAAAACCACCGGCAGGCCGGTCCGGTCGCTGACCTTATCCGCCAGCTTAAGACCATCCAACACGAGTTCCGGCGTAGTATGTTCCATCAAGTGGGTGTTGGCTATAATTCCTGTGAATTCAAGGCGAGATGAGGTCTCTATGTCGTTGATCATCTTGATGCATCCATCTACGTCCGCCGTAAATGGACGGTTTTTATTGAGCACAAGCAGCAGCTCGTAGCTTCTATCCACAAATGCTTCCGCAAGCGAGCTCAGTACACGAGCACCGACATCATCCCCGCCGACATCAAGTAT
>DAOVLC010000410.1 GCA_030631455.1 Candidatus Zixiibacteriota bacterium | reverse complement strand
GTTCCGCTGACACCCAGGCTTGTCGCAGGTCCATACGATGTTTTCGAGATCGATTACTCAGGCAAAGCGATAAAGCCTGGCGGGTCGACGAATATGACGGTCCGAGTGAGGAAGGGCAACAAAGTCAAGACCGCCAAGAAATCGTTTACGTTCGAGTTCGATGATGCCAAACGGATTCGATTGACGCTCGCGGCACAGTTGCTGCTGGAGGATAGACAGGCGATCAAACCGACGTCGAATCCAGGCTCAGCCGCTGGTAAGTGAGGAGCTATTGGGCCGCAAATGGCTTGACTTCGAGCCGAAAATGAGTATTATTACAGGATAACATATCTCTTACGTCAGAATGACACTTGACTATTAGGGAGTTTGCATCAAATGAAGAAACTCATAGTATGCTTTTTGGTTTTTGCGGTCGCGACGGTTGGGTTTGCTCAGACCGATACGAAGCCGGTGACACAATCCAAAGACAAAACGGTCACATCGGATGAGAAAAAGAAGATCGCGACTCAGGTGAGGCCATCGACAGCCTCAAAGAGAAAGAAACCGACAGCGCCTCTCAGCACGTACGTGAACGGCAAAGCTCTCCTTGAGGAGAAAGGATTCAAGTTCGGCTATACGCCGATGAACTGCACAATCTTCCGCTCGTTCTACATCAAGAACGTCGGAACAGACACGCTCGATATCGTCAAAGTAAAGCCTGGCTGAGGATGCACGAAGATGCCGCTTTCCAAGCGGTATGTTGCTGTCGGTGACAGCACTGAAATTGGCATTGGGCTCAAGGTTGGCAGGTCGGCAAGAAAACTCTCGAAATCGCCTCGCGTGAGCACGAGCGATCCCGGTCAAAAGGACCTCACGATCAGGTTGGAGGCTCAGGTAGTCGCTGGCTTTGATTCGACGACACCTGCGACCCTTCATCCGCAGCGGATCCACATCCCACCGGACAAACGCGAAGCAGAATTTATGCTCGTCATTAAGAACGTCTCTGACGGGGTCATAGAGCCTCGTATCGTCTCGGAGCAGCCGGGTGTGCTCGATATTAATCTCCCCGAGGGTCCTATTGGACCGGGTGAAGAGAGAGCCATATATCTTACTGTCGATGATGATTTCAACAAACTGGCGCACAAGACTTCATTCACGATGGACATGTCGGATGCCGCTCTGACCAGATACACAATCCCGGTCGAAATCGGAACATCCGGGCAGGTTACGAGGAGTCGGAAGCCTCCGTCAAAACCTCCGGCAACCGCCAAAGTCGACAACGAGGTTATTCGTCCAACCGGCACGAGAACTAAGACCGGCGGGAAATGATCTCCAGTAGCTCACTCAAATTGAGAATTTGGGAACCGCCTCACATGAGGCGGTTTTCTTCTATCAGGCAGATGCGTCTTTGTTTGCGCTCGGATAGTGAACTACGGGCTGATTCCAATTCGGAATCATGACGATAGTAACTATAGGCCTGATTGCGGGCTGAATCCCGGAGGATCGGCATGCCACAAGGCATTTCGGACAAGCTTGTTTGGCTTTGGCTGCATGCCTGTAAGACGTGCAGAGGGTTTCTGTCGTACTACATCGGCGGATTATACGACAGGATCACGGATCATCACGCCTTCCTGCTTGCTGGTGGCCTCTCGTTCTCGATAATTGTCTGCATTCTCCCTATGGTGCTCATCGTATTCGCCGTGATAGGCAGCATCCTCGAAAAGCCGTCAATTGCGGAGGAGATCAACTCGTTCATCGACAGAATCATCCCGTACGAGGATTATGCTGAGAACATCAAGGGCATTGTTCTCTCCCGTATCGACGAGTTTAAGATATATAAGAGCGTTGCCGGACTGATAGGGATGCTCGGGCTCCTTATCGCATCGAGCGGTCTCTTCAGCAGCATGAGAACCATCCTCAACACGGTTTACAGGGTCAAGACGGTTCCGTCGGCGTATCTCGGCAAGTTGCGGGACATTGGGCTTGTCCTGCTGGTTGTAGTCTACTTCCTGCTTTCCACGACTGTGTTACCGACACTCGGCATCATCGATGATCTCACAGACAGGTTTGAGGCATTCAGCGGTTTCACGCTCCTGAACCTGTCAGACTTCGCGCATGAGGCAGCGCTGTTCATTGTCATACTGATTGCGTTCTTTGTTCTGTATTTCTTTATGCCGCAGCGGCGACTTCCGAAAAGGGCGTTGGTAAGTGCTGTGGTGGCCGCGGTGCTGTGGAAAATCGCCGAGTATTTGTTTGGATATTACATTACGAGCGTCGCCACGTTGAAGAAGATATATGGCGCGTATTCCCTCACGATCGTTGTCGCATTCTGGATATACTACACGTCTTTAATCTTCATCATAGCTGCCGAAATCGGCCAGCTCTTTCGCGAACGCCGCGAGAAAAAGCTCGGAATATCATAAACAAATGGCAAGAGGCGGAGCGCAGCTGTGGCAGTTACTCATCAACTATCTTGGTCATCTCATTTCCAGAGACAATTGGGATTTGTTGAATCGGTACTTCGCAGTACGTTCGTCGGAACAGCCGTTTTCGAAGTCGAATCTTGATATATCTATATAACCTCGACAGCTGAAACGTGGCTGAAGGGTTGGCAGAATCGGGACCATCGACTGTGACCAAAAGATGCAGCAGCACTGGTTGCTCTGCACACTGGATGCTGTCCGGCACATTCCCGTAC
>DAOVLC010000069.1 GCA_030631455.1 Candidatus Zixiibacteriota bacterium | reverse complement strand
GTTTACACTATCGCCGGAGCGACTTTGACGGCGACATTCGTGATATCGATCGCCGGAGTCGTATTCTATACATTGATAGCGCCGTTCTACGCAGATACCGGCCTCGCGATAGCCCCTGATTGGGCGCTCGGCGCACTATTGGGAATCGGTGGCGCGGCAGGCATGTATGTCGGCGCCAGGCTGCAGAGATTCGTGCCGGCAAGGGTAATCAAGACAATACTTGCAGCCTGTATCCTGTTCGTAGCAGTGCGCTATGTCGTCGGCTTCTTCGTGTGAAATGGCAGTTGAGCAGGTCGAAACCTTCACCTGTCCTGAGTTTTCGAAGGGCGGTTTCGACAGTTCGGACGCAGCGCGAACAATGAAGAAAATAGTCAAATCTCTTCGTCCGGTTGCACAGGTCTCCGAGATTTGGCCTACAAAGTTACTCTTGCGGTTCCAGATTGTCCCAGAGTTTGTGCAGAAGTTCCATGCCGAGATCGCGGTCGGGGGTGTTGACTACTCCGGCGAGGCGGCCACCTTTCGATGACATGATTACACGGCCATTCTTGTCGTCGTCGCAGAAGAAGAGCCGCAGTTCGCCTTCCTGATCCTCGAAAGCCTTGTTCCCCCAGGCCTTCAGAACATCCACGTATTGAATGATCTCTGCCGGTGAACCTCGGGGGATGAGGAACAGTGTCGAGATCGAATCGCCAACGTGGTACTCGCAGGTATATGCCGGTGAGAAAAACTCGTGATTCAGAAACATCGCCGGGAAATACCGCTCCGTGTTTTCGATTCTGCCCTCATCCGGAAGCAACCGGACTGCTGCCGGAAATACCGCGTCTCCCTCTATCCGATTGGCTGTCACCATGCCAAGATACACAGCAGCCGAATCATTCTTCGGGGATTCCACATAGCCGGAAATCCTAATGAGATAGTCCGTCTTGAAGAAGACAAGAGAGCCCTGAGCCAAATAACCCTGTGTCCCGACATCGACAAATGCGTACTCGGGGATCCGCTCGAAGGCGTACATTCCGAAAGCTTGATAGGCACTGCCGAAACGATACACGTCAATGGAGAACTGAAGGTCGGCATCTGTCGATCCGAAGTCGGCAGAGGCGGCCTCTTTGACGCCATAGTTTGCGAATACGTCGGCATCATCACCGATATAGTCATGAAGCCCTGCGGGGTCGAATAGCCGATCGCTGGAAACTTTCTCGAAACCGGTAAGCTCTTCTGTTCTCGGAAGGACCATCGAGGCAACACGTCCAGCTTCTTTTGTTTGCGTAATGGCAGTTTGTTCGCCGGATGGTTCCGGCTCTTCCTGACCACCGCACCCTGCCAGCATCAGTCCTGTAATACCAAGAACGAATAGGTATCTCAATCTCATGTCTCTCTATCCTCCACTAATGACGGATCTTCTTTCATGCTCCTTTCGAGGAGTATCTGGTTGTATCTGGAGCGTGTCTCGCCCACTGATGTCACGTACACCGCAGGCCTATCTATTACCGGGCAGACTTTCTCGCAGGCGCCGCAGCCGGTACAAAGCTCCGGGTCGATGCGAGGCCTCTTGAGCTTGATCGTGTTTCCATCCCGGGTCTTCACATCTTCTTCGACGAAGTAGATCGCTTTCGGCGTTGTCGGGCACCACTCTTCGCATACCACACAGGGCGTGTCCATCGCCCACGGCAGACACCTTCCTCGATCGTAGAATGCGGTACCGATGGAAACTGCTTTGCTGCTTTCCGTGCCAATCTTCTCTTCTAACGTAAGTTCCTTTATTGCTCCGGTCGGGCAGACCTGAGTGCAGAGTGTGCACGTGTGCTCGCAATATCCGATGCGTGGGATCAAAATCGGCGTCCAGAGCCCTTCCCAACCGGCCTCGAGGAATGTCGGGTGAAGAGCGTTGTTCGGACAAACCTTCATACATTCCCCGCAACGCACGCATCTTGCCAGAAACTGCTCTTCATTGACCGAACCGGGAGGCCTGATCAGCAAGGCATTGAAATTAGCCTTGAAATCATCGCCCGACCTGACGAACGGGACGATTGCAGCGCCCCCGATTATCGAGCCGATGACCTTTCGCCGTGATATATCGGGCGCGGGCCGCACCTGGTCAGCCGCTTCGTTTGGAAACAGCTTGAATTTGATCGATGACTCGGGGCATACTGCCTGGCAGTTCAGGCAGAGATGGCACTCCGCCTTCTTCCATGCCACGCCGCCATCCGGGTCATCGCCTCCCTGACAGTATTTCAGGCAGAGATTGCACTGGTTGCAGCTATCGTGATCTTTCTCCATTCCAAGTATTGACCACCGCGATAAAATACCGAGCAGCGCTCCGAGCGGACATATTCCCCGACACCAGAATCGCGTGAACCACCGATTCGCTGCGAGTATCAGGAAGAAGAACACACCAAGTGGGATGATGGTATGGAAGTGAACCGGTTTTATTGTCAGCAGGGCGTGTTGTGATACCCAGCCGAGCACACCACCGATGGAGGAAAACGCACCGACGCCTGATCCGACAAGAGCATCACTCACGAAGTTCAGCAGCCAGCCAATCATCGGGAATATCACAAGTCCTATCGATCTTATCAAGAGCGATATCGGATCGAGGATGCCGGTCAGCAGTGACGTGAAAATTGCCGCGCCAAGCATCACGATGAGGATGTAGAACTTGAGGTTCTGATAACGGTGCCAGCGATTGGAGTCGATCAAATTCATTCCGAGCATCGCCTTCCTGTTCGACTTGCGAAGTGAGAGTATCTGGAGGATCGTCCCGAGTGGGCAGATCCATCCGCACACGAATCGCCCGAAGAACACTGTCAGCACGACTATAATCAGCGACCACACCAGCCCGTCGTATAGCCGCCACGTAGAGAGCATGGTCGAAACGGCGATCAGGGGATCATAGTCGAGGAAAACCGCAACCGGCCATGACAGCCTGAAGTCCTTCAGCGCATCGGCAGAGACAACGCCGGAGAAACCGGTGCGCAGAAGCAAAGCCAGGAACAGTGTGAGAAAAAGCCCTTGCGATACTCGTCTTAGGTTTCTGACGGTCTTTATGGTCATCTCTATCCGTTCAGGATTGTCTTCTTGTCCAGTTGCATGCTGCCAAGCCCCGCAGCCTCGGCAAGAACAATATGCCCGACATCGTGTGGCTCAAGATCGAGAAAGCGTGCAGCATAGGCATCGACTGCGACCTGATCTGTTCCTGCCACGACCGTGCGGTATTCTTTGACGTCGTTTATGCTTCCGCCCTGGGGACCGTTTCGCATCAAAGCCCTGTAACAGTCCATAACCACGAGCGTGGGCCTGACGAAGTTCGCGAGGTCAACTATCGACTGGTCTATCTTCTGATGAAGCTGGTTGCGCCTTCCGCCGATTATCCCGTAGAAATTCTTCATGCCTAGTGTTGCCCGCGTAAAGCCGTGATGTTTGACGATCGGCATGTTGATGAGCTTGTCCGCATCCAGGATGTACTTCAGTACCGGCCACACAGACAGCAGCTTGCCACCCAGATCGACTTCGACGAAGTCATCGTCAGTGTATGGGAACACTTTCGCACCAGCATTCCCGGCTGCCTCCTGAATGCCCGATCTGAGGAATGTCCTGCGTGGGTCGTTGCAGGTCACGTCGGTGACTACAACTTCCTCCGCACCAGCCGAAAGGCACAGCCTGACCATTTCCGCGACAGCTTCGGGATTCGTATTCGCAGCCTGCTCCGGAGTCCTGTCCCAGCCGACATTCGGCTTGATGACTACCCTATCGCCTTTCGATACAAACAGACCGATTCCGCCCAGAACTGCTACGGCATTTTGAACGAGATTGGCAGGCGTATTGTCGCGTATCACCGCCAGCTTGGAGGCCAGGATCGGATCGTCATTGGCGAATTGTAGTTCGATGCGAGCAGCCGTCTTCTCGACCGGATAATCGGGTCTTGAATCGACAAGCAGATAGCCTGTACCGAGAACGACCGACGCCGCGGTTGCTTTTCCGGCTCTTTTCAGAAACTCACGTCTCGTGACCATTGTCACTCCGGGTAAAGGTCAATACTCCAGATAATATACGTTTTCATGGCAAGCATGCAAAATGTTAATCCTACAATGAGCGGGTGCTTAACAGGATCGAATCAGGAGTCGCGCTCGATGCCGATCAGAGTCAATCCGGTCTCTCTTCCACCATAGAAGTGTGCGCGAGCGGCTGGAGAGACAGTCGCCGTGGCTGTATTTGTGGTTCGTATCTCAATAATCAGGTAGTTTTCTTCGCCGGAAAGTCCCAACAGTCTGTCCGGGAGTATATGCTGCGGTATTGACTTTTCATGCATTTCATAGAGTGTATTGTAGTTCCGATCCATGATCTTGAAGTCGTACTCGAAATCCTTACCGGGGCTGAGCGCATATTTCTCAGCCAAGTTTATGAAACCAAGAACCAAGCCCTGAATCTTGAATACGAGTTTGAAATCATCAAGAGGATTGACATTCGAGAACGCCCATTCGAGAATCTTCGTGCGCCTTTTCTTCAGGACATCGACGAGATATTGCTCCGACGACGATGACATCTGAGCTTCACGTAAGGCGCCGTTGAAGTGGTCATCTCCGAACACTGCGATGATCTTAGCTGCCCAGAATGCATCCTGAGGTGTCATTTGTGAGAAGTACGGTACCGGATAAATCGGTTTCCATTTCGCAATGTCGAACGATTCGGTTTCATAATATGGTCCTGCAAATGTGTAGCTCTGGCGAGGGACTTTCTCCCAATCACGGAGAACCGAACCGAATGTGAACATCCCCGCCACAATCTCCTTCATGTCGAGCATTTGATACTCATAACCGGGGTGCGCACGCAGGTTATCGAGAAAGTAGGTACCGAAACAATCGTCGAAGTCGGTGAGGTAATGCCTGATGTACGAATCGCCCTCACCGTCAACGTACATGTCTCTACCATTGTCCGGCGTAACGTCGACATGCCCAAGCCAGGCAGAGAAAACTCTCAGGGCGCGCAGTTCGCGGCGATGCTCATGTGGAATCAGATCGTTCGGATCATCGCATCTCGTGCCGGTCATCGGGAAGATTCCGCAGTCCACACCATCGATCTCTCTTACTGCTACAGCCCGATAACGACCATCCTCCGACCGGACGAGTGTGGAAAGAAACCTGTCGATCTCCTCCTCGGTCACATTCTGATCGGCTGGAGTTGACAGAGAATCGGAGCGAAGATCGTTTCTGCCGAAGTTGACGATGTAGCTCTCAGCGACATTATATCCGGCTGCGTACATCAGACGTGACGCTATCACTTCCGAAGCTGTGCCGGCTTCGTACGAGTCGGCGCTGTTGAATTTGAGAGTGAAACTCTGACCATCGATGTCGGTAATCTTGAGATGACACTTTCTCTCAGATGTTTCCAGCTCATATACTTTCCACGGAAGCTTGAGCTGGGGCGAGTTTTCTTCGCCTCCGGGTCCCGAGGCGACCTCCCTCCGAGTCATCCGCAGAATCCCCATCCGGTTCGTGAACCAGCTCGAATTCGGCACCTCGTCGAGCGAGTTGACATTCATTGCAGGGGGCGGATCGACCGGATTGATCAGGTCATCGAGTTGCCGGTTGAGATATAGATCGATCGTATAGGTAAATCGGTTGTAGTCGTTCTCGCCGGGGCAGTCGATGTGGAAGTTGTCGTTAATATACTGGACAACAGGCTCGGTGCGAAATGTGACCTTCTGCTGCGAACATGCCAATGGAACCACCAGCGCGACAATCAGCAAATAGATGTTTGGAGTCGCTGCGCGAGTCATCGGACTGCCTTTTTCTCCAGGAGATCTATCGATGTTGCCGTTGCGACATAAACCTGAAGTCCCTCTCGGCTGTGCGCAAGCTGCAACCTGAATATGAAATTATCATCCAGATGCGACTCGAGCTGCCAACCATAGCCCGTCCTGAAATCCTGTAACTTAAACGACTCCCATTCAGGCGCAGCAGAACCGAAATCGACAAAGAAGCTGCCACTAAGCCTCTGGAATATAGGATACCTGTACTGTGCGGTGAAAACGAGAGTTACGTTATCCCTGAATCTGTCCACCGGGAACCCACGCAGGTAGTCCTCACCTCCGAGAATCGGCAGATCCCAGAACGGTACCGATTTGTTGTTTATGCGCCTGACACCGTCAGCCCGTACGGATAGATGGAAGATCCTTGTCCGGCGATATACATTGAAATGCTTCTTAATTGAGCCGTCGTATTTCCAGTAATCTGAATCGGTCTCTCTTGAACCGAACACTCGAGCAACGGAACCGACAACCTTCCATCCATAAGGCGAAAACTCGCCGAAGGCTCGGTCATCGTACATAACTCCCGCCCCGACTCCCCATCGCTCCTCTGAATTGCAGCAATCGTCTCCGATTCGTTTATCCTCAATCGCCTCGGTATGCCGATAGGATGCGGTGACATCGACGGCCCAGTCTCCGAATGCAGAAATATCCCATTTCCCGTATACGATGCGATCCCTCTGCGGGTATCTCGTGCGATTGATTTCATTAGATTGCATCCCGACGCCATACAGATATCGATCGGGATGGCGGAGGTCATACACTGAGAGCGAAAACCTGACCGCCCGATGGAGAAAGCTCTCGTTCGAGATTCGCACTCGGTATTCACGCTCTGTTCTGCCTCCGTAATAGAGCTTCAGGTTCAACCCTGTCTTGAAAGGCAACAGCGACTGGTGATTGTATTGCAGCGCTGCCGCAACGCACCGATCGCTCTGGACTGAAAGCGTCGGAAAGAGATATCCTTTGCGATTGTCTTTGTAGAATATCTCGGTGAAATTGCCGACGGTACTGTCCTTGTTGCTCACGTACCCAAGACCCATTAGTGGAAGTGATGCGACTCTGACCGCAGCTTTCGTTGGATACTCGACGATTTTCCATAGATATTGATGAAACGCGACATGACGTTTAACCGGTTCAACCGTGCCGCGCGCTTCATTTGGACCGATGTTATGCCTGGCAGCGGTATCGATCTGTGCCGGCTCCTGTCCGAAGGAACAAGAGCAGATGACGAAGATGCAAAGCAGAGTTGTCGAAATCGCTCGTTTCATACTCGCAGAAGCAACTAATTCGAGGCTCAAAAGTCAATTCATTTTGTTTGATAAGTCGGCGTAGAAAGGCTTTAGCAAAGGCAGATACGGGCGATCAGCGATCAACCGCAGGG
>DAOVLC010000340.1 GCA_030631455.1 Candidatus Zixiibacteriota bacterium | reverse complement strand
TACTCCCAGACCATTCATATTCCATACACCGACCGCATCTCCCTCCTCGTTTACGTAGCCATGGCTGCCGTGGGCAGGGTTGAACAGGAAATTCCTGCCAATGTCAAACTCGAATGCGAGATTCATGCTATCTAAGTTTGCATCATTCTTGATCCAGATTTCAACGGTGTTTGGCTGGCCGATGAACGCCATGTTGGCACAGCCGTTCAGGCGGATCTCGACATCACCAACTCCACTCGCAAAGGCAGCAGAGCCGGCTGCAAATGCCAGCGTAGCGATAGTCAATGTTGCTCTCAACAAAGTGACTCTCATGTTGTACCTCCCATGATCGTTGTATCGCGTTTCGGTCATTCTCTTCATTTTGCGATTCTCTAACGAATAAACCCACCTGCCGAAGTCTGGCTGCGCCTGACTTCTTTAGGTGGGGTACCAAGTCAGCTATACACATAATGAGTTACAGACTTGCTGCCCGGCCGTTCATAGTACATTCCTCACCTAGTGTTACCAGGCAGTTGAATCTCATTCTTTTTCTCGATCTTGCAGGTTACAGCGATCAGACCGATGACGTTCGACCTGATCGAGACATAAGTACCATAACATGTATAGACATGGAATCCTACATTGTCAAGGGAATAATCAACCAGAATGTCTAATATCGACTTCAGCAGTAGATATTATCGTTGTTAAGAGCGATGAGCCGTCTCAGAGGCTGGGAATAAACCAGTTTCTGGATTCCCGTTTCCACGGGAATGACAATGGTGTTCTTATCGCACCGTCAGGACACGGATTCCTGACAGCGCTGTTGAAAGAAGAACGGGAGCCGCTCTCGCGACTCCCGCTTTCTGGTCTCGACCTTAAGACCAGTATCTTGCGCCCATATCGGGCTATCAGCAATCAGGCACGTCATCCCCGTCAGGATCGCACGGCGCATTTCCGCCGGAGAAGATGTAACCGATCAAGTACACTGCATCGTCTATATCAATATCACCACTGCAATCCGCGTCACCTGATTCGAGCGGTACAGGCGCTGGACCGCCTGAGAATATGTACGCTATCAGATACACGACATCATCAATGTCAACCTCTGTGCTGCCGTTGGCATCACCGCAGACATACGGCGGCGGAGGCGCGTCATCGACTATGATCGTAATCCACTGAGTGTCTGCCTCATCACCCTGATCTTCCGCTATGATCCGGAAGACTGCGGTTTGCTTCGCTCCAGGTGTCCCCGACAGAAGTCCATCAGAAGATAGAGTGAGGCCATAAGGAAGTTGCCCCAGATCCTTTCTCCACTCGTGAGGCTGTACTCCGTTGATAGCCCAGAATTGATAAGAGAATGGCACCTGGTAATATGCCTCAGGCATATCGAGGCAACATTGGATATATAATATATCTGTGTCGCACGCATCGCCGTAGCCGTCGCCATCCTCATCATATTGATAGCCATTGTCGTCGTCCGGGCAGTTGTCGCAGGCGTCGCCAACACTGTCGGCATCGCTGTTCTCCTGAAGCGGATCGTAAACGAACGGGCAGTTATCAGGCTCGTTGAGGTAACCGTCGCCATCGGCATCAGGGTCGCAGATATCACCGATATCGTCATCGTCTATGTCGCCCTGATCGGTGTTGGGAATATCGATACAGTTGTCACACAGGTCACCCACATCATCGGAATCTGCATCTTCCTGGAGTGAGTTGTAGTCGAACGGGCAGTTGTCCTCGAAATTGTAGAGGCCGTCCTCGTCGCTGTCAATCAGTGGAGGAGTGTGGTCCCATCCCATTGCATCGAAAATGTCCAGATCCGACGTGTGATAGAGGTCCGGATAATCCGTTTCACCCGGGCCGGACATAGGAACCATGCTCCCACCCTCGCTCTGTCTCAAATGCGATGCCTGATTCGGGTTACCATCCTCCATTCCGTATTCGACATCGGTTCCGTCAGAGTAGAAGATATTCGAGTTATGGTCATCATCGGGTGTGTTGTAGTCGACAAGGCGTGGAGCTGTCTCGAACTCCTCGTATGTATCCGGGTTGTAATCGCCGGAACCGTTCGTGCCCTGGAATCGGAATATGTCCATTGCAAACAGATCCGAGTTGGGCTGATACCACTCCTCGGCTCTCGTCATGAAACCAAGTGCATGGCCTGTTTCATGCACCGCAGTGGATTGGAAACAGTATCCTGATACACCATCACTCGGGTCATAGTCCCAGCCGACATTTGCATTGAACGCTGTCTCGCCTGAAGCGCCGGTGATAGTGTATCCAATAGCTCCGTAATTAGCCCAGGCGAAATAGCACCGGTTCTCGTTCGTTATCGTTGCGCTCCCTCCGTTGTAGCGGACAGGGAGGGTTGTTGCCGGCAAATAATCCTGGATGAAGTCATCATAATCCATACCGCTGATCAGTTTCGATCTGACCTGGCTCCAGGTGACCGGACTTGCCGCCGTGTAGACCCCTGTCGCTCCGAGAACCCCACCGGACATCAAGGGATCGAACTCGATATAGATGCTTACCGTTATCGGATCGGTGAAGACACTCTCGAAGTAAAGCTCTACTTCGTCGAGCGCATCCCTGGCAGCCTGAGGAACAGTTCCGTCGGTGATGAAATTGATGGTTACATTATCAGGGTTGTTCTTGTCGCGGCTGCCATCATCAGAAGGGAACCCCTTACGCGCTCGTCTTTCTCGAACGTAATTCTGGAAATCGCTTAGAAGTACGTCATCGGTCTCGCTGCCACAGATCGGCCTCCAGACAATCTCTGTCGGCACTTGTATGACCGAGCCGTCTGCAGGATCAATCGCTATTTGCACAGGGCCCGGTTCGATATAGTACAACGAGTTTGCGCCATCGACTCTTCTCCCAGAACATAATCGGGAACTGCTAAAGAAAAAACCGAGACGATCAATAGAGTTGCCGCTATGAATGCAAGCAATCTCCGTCCACTTCCGATCAGATTCGCTTGTTGTCCTCTCATTATCCCTACCTCCCATATCTTACAGTATTGTCCATCATATGTAGTATGTCGGTCGATATAATCCCCGTTGCGTTCCATTATGGTCACTAACACCTCAACAGATGAAAAGTTTCGTGAACGTGAGGTCCTTCAAAATCATATATGTTCCTCTTTATTCTTGTGCACATCCATGGAGTATAACATTGAGTCG
>DAOVLC010000038.1 GCA_030631455.1 Candidatus Zixiibacteriota bacterium | reverse complement strand
TCACATTCTCGGCGAAGGTCGTCTGATAAATCTCACCGCTGCCGAGGGACATCCTGCTATGGTCATGGATATGTCATTCGCCAATCAGGCGCTCGCAGCGGAATACATCGCCAAGAACCACAAGAAGCTCGAAAATCGCGTTTACAGAATGCCTGAGAAGATCGATGACAACATCGCCGCCCTGAAGCTCAAATCGATGGATGTCAAGCTTGATAAGCTAACACCGCAGCAGAAGAAATACCTCGCATCGTGGCAGGAAGGGACCTGAGGATACCATTCCGTTTACAAATGCCGAAAGCCCCGGGCTCATCGCCCGGGGCTTTCGCTTTATTGCCAGGTGGGAAATCGCACATGCCAAGCGCGAAACCCCATCGCTATATTTCGGTCGTTTCTTCGAGTATATTGATATCTCTCTTTTTCAACTCATCCATGAACCGGTCATAGGCTTTGCCTTTGATGCAGTCTTCCGGCGGAACAATTCCCTTCTCGGTGATCAGCCCCTCCATCAGGAGCTTCGCCGTAATAGCGCATGGAAAGCCGGTGACTCTCATCATGGAAGAAATCCCGTTCGTTTTGTCTGCCGTATCCCACATGAAATGCTCGATCTTCACCTTCTTGCCGTTCTTGGTGCCGGAGGTCGTGTTATACATGACACAGACATCGGTCTCGCCCTCTAACGGCTGGAGTTTGGGCGTAATCATAGAGAGTAGGAATTCACGAGGCACAATCTTCGTGCCATTGAAATCATGGGGATCAATATCCAGGAGTCCGCACTCCTTCAGAGTGTCTACACCCGGCCAGTGACCCGGCCAGCGGACGGTTTTCTCGGCGAATTCCTTAAGCTCGGTGCGGGAGAAAATAAAACTGGGCATTCCCGGCGTCACAGCGCACTGCAATTCCTCATTTTCCCCGAACTTGTTGAAAAGAAACGTCTCCCTGTCTCCTATAGCGGGCACTTCGACAACCTTGCCGCCTTTAACGACATTCAACTTGATCATATACTCGCGCAGCACATGCTCGAATGCCCAGGTTATCATATACCTCAGAGGGTGCTTCTGAGCGTATTCCTTTGCAGGAATGCCACCGACTCTCGCAATCGCAGATTCAGCCTTATCCAGCTTCCTGATTGCTTCGCCCACAGTGACATTGCTCAATCCGGGGGCAAATCCCATTCCGTCGATAAACGTGACACCGTTCTCGAGGGCAGTATTGTGCAGCCAGTCGCCGTATTCGTTGAGCGCCATTCCCTTCGGCAATTCCAGACCCTCAACTTCGTAGGCATCCGGCCGCCGGTGATACTCTTCGAGCATGTCGACGACGTTCAAACCCGCCTCGATAGAGAACTGAACCATCCTGTAGCTCGTCCTCCTGTCCGGCATCGCGCTGATGCCGACGTCGTATTGCTTCATTAGCTTTATCACGGCTTCCTTGTCGTTCACATCGAGCTGATGCGGGATTATCTTATCGCTGCCGATCCATTTCTTCGTCTTTTCCAGGGCTTCCAGCCGCCTGCCGGTAATCCCTATGGCTTCAACATCCTTGTCCTTGGCAAGGTCCCATGCAACTGCGGACCCGATTTTACCGGAACCACCATACACCAGAGCTTTCATCAGTCATTCCTCCGTTTCTGAGCATGAATTTCTTTGCTTTCTCCATTCGATGTGCGAAACTATCTGTTCGCAGCTCTTACTTATGTTATGCTCTTCTCCGATTTGCCTCCAAGCCAATGCTTGCAGGCAGATCCCAGGAGACGCGACCATGTAATCTACGTTCGGGCTACGTTTTGGCAAGCGATTTGTGAGTTCGACGCGCTCTTTCTGCCGCCCCGTATCACTGATTTGTCAAAAGCTGAGTAGGTCGAAACCCTGGTGGTTTCGACAAATCGCCGTAGATCAATGTTGGATTCCTTATACCTCGCCTACTTGTACAAAGAACATCAGTGAATCGTAGAATAGGTACACCCAGATACTATCTGGCTTGCCCTCCATGGAGAGCCCACGCCAGAATCTGAAAACCCCTGCACCCTTCACATCGTAGACAAGTGTTTGCCCTAGTACGTCGATTACGCCTTGACTCGGCACGACTTGCATAACCTGAAACGTAATGCGTCCATAGTCTATCTCAGGGTGAAAATAGCGCATCAACCCCTTTGTGATTCTCGTAAGGTATGGATTAGCCCGTTCGTGCGGATAGATCATTGCAGGGGCAGTAGTATGTTCGAGTGGTCCCTCGACCGCGAGGGGAATGATGTGTTTTGCCACGTTTGCCATCAGCTTGGGACTTCTCTTGAAGGATGATTCCATTACCCTATGCTTCCAAATCCAACGACCCTCTTTGGATCTACTTACCGACGATGCAAATACCCGAAAAGCCTCATCATCCAGTGAGAAGCCTTTGTGGCACTTTTCACAGCAATCCACAGTTATCAAGTCGGTAGGTAGAGGGGGGACAAAGAGATTCTTGGGCGGAGTGTGATCTTTGGTGAGTTGTTCAGTGGAACCACAAATGTAACATGTCCGCATGGTATACCACCCTAAATGTAATGTCAAAAGCACAAGGCTTTTGACCTTCTCTCTGCCCTACGGCTGGCTTCTATATATGAAACTCGATTATATCTCTGTCTGTCAGTTCGAACTTCGATGTCACTCGCTGGCCATCGAACTTGCCTTCGCCCCACAGTTTGGCGAATTGCAGCTTGCGGGCGAAATCCTTGTGGATCACAAATGCGGCGTCCTCGACCGTTGAACCGATCGGCAGAACCACCGGATCGGTGAAATCGGCATCGTGGCCAGGAGTTTTCGTGTAAACTCGTATGATCTGAAGTATATCGAAGATGTGGCTCTGCATCTTATCGATATTGGTGTTGTCGACGCATGAAATCGGGATGATATCGAAACGCTCGGCGTAAAGCTCCTTTAGAATCTCAAGATTGTCCATTGCGCCTGGTATGTCGCATTTATTCGCGGCGATGAATGTCCGCTTGCAGAACTGAGAGCCGATGTACTCTTCCGGGATTTCTTTCTTTATCAAGAACATTTTGAGCTCATCGAGTTTGCCGACTACGGCATCGATCCCCTCGAGCATATCGACGGCGGCAAGATCAGCCACCAGTAAGATCACGTCGGAGTTACGGATGATATTGGTCATCCAATTCTCGTAATAATCCGGCGCTATTGGCGGAAGATCAACAAGTTCGAACTGCACGGTATCGAAGAACATCATACCGGGCTGAGGTCTTCGTGTGGTGTAGGGATAGTCGGCGACTTCCGGCTCGGCTGCTGTCACAGTCCGCAAGAGCGATGATTTGCCACAATTGGGCGGGCCGAGAAGGACAATCTGCGCGGCGCCATGCTTATCGACATGGTCTATTGCCTTCTTGCGGCCTCCTGCCGACTTCTTCGGAGTTTCAAGCTGAGCTTTGAGCTTGGATGTCCGTGTCTTGATGTCTTTGCGCATCTTCTCTGTCCCCTTGTGCTTGGGAATAACACGCAACATCTCTTCGAGACACGCAAGCTTCTCCTCATCGGTCCTGGCCTGCTTGAATCGATCTTCGGCCTCTTTGTATGCTGGAGTCAGATTCGCCGGCATACAGCAAATAAAAGGCACCTTGAGCTGTTTGTCAAGAAAGAGAGTTATCTGGTGGAGTCAGCAAGAGCCAAGCGAGCGTAATGGAAAGACAGTCTGGCTCCGCTCTCAGCTCAGGATTCCGCTTCGCGTCCTATGCTGGTCGCATATGCAAGCGCCAGTGTCCGATATATCATATGTGCGAATTTCGAGTACGGCATATACCATAAGAGGAAGAAGACAAGTAATATGTGCACGTAATAGCTGGCATAAGCAAGGTTGGCGATGCCGCCTGCACGAATAAGCCACGCCATCATTCCAGTCAGCCCGGTTAGAGTAATTATCCACACAAACAGATTATCGGCATAACCGTTTGCACCAACGTTATCCCTGTCAGTCCACCTGCGGTAGATTATTATGCCGCCACCCACGCACAGGAGTATGCCACTCACAGCTCCCAGAATCTTGACCGGATGAAAGAACGCAAACGGCAACAGGAAAAACGGTTGAATCTGCTCGATGCCGAGCAATTCCAAATAATGCGGGATAAAGATGAATACAAACGTCGCCCCGGTTGTCACCATGGCACCTACAAAGCCGGACAGAAGCATAATATGCGCCCAACTGCGCGGCCTGTTGGCATCGCACTTGAAAAAGCGCGAATGACTTATGATCTCCTTGAGCGTTGCGGCAAGTGAACTGACGAATGACATCTCAGGCTTACGGCCCGCTGCCAGTAGCGATCTTCGGAACCGCGAGAATCCGATAGCGGCAAACGAGAAGATCACAATATTGCCGAACACGAAGAGAACATCAACGGTACTGTGCGGCAAGAAAATGTTGAAATCGATATACGAAGCCGATTCACTCATATCAGCTGCGGTATCTGGCGGTTTCACAACGCCGTGAAGCTCGGAAACGTACTCGGTTACCGCCGGATCGTTCATGCTGGTATGCATGAAGAGGAAATCGCCATCGCTTGTTCGGGGGGCGGAGACATAGATACACGCAACAAGAATCAATGCAGGCACAAGAAAGAGAATCGGCAGGAACTTCGGATTTGCGAGAGCTTTGCCCATAAAGGATGGAAAGGAGAAAAACCTGTAAGTGAACGACCTGACTGCGGCGAGCACATCGCTGGGCCTGGCACCCCGCGGACAATGAATCGAGCAGTCGTTGCATTGATAGCACAGCCAAATATCGGGATCTGAGACGAGTCTTTCGGTCTGACCCCACTGCGCGAGGATCATCTCCTTTCGCGGAAATGGACTGTCGTCCGGTGAGAGATTGCACACCACCGAGCAGGTGGCACATTGATAGCACCTGTTCAACTCCCCGCCGCCAGCCTTCCTGATCTCTCGAATCAGTTCCAGATCGGGTTCAACAAGACGTGAATCAGCCATAAATCTCCTTCTCCTCTGAATGAGAATCACCTGATCGCTTCAGCACAGGTGCCTGATTGGCCGTAATAATAGCCCAGCACCGAATCACTGTCAATACCTTTTGTTCCGGCTTCGTGAATCACAAGGCTTTCACTTATTTCTCAGATGCGAAAGGGTACCGGACTGTCCACACTCATGCTTGCCGAATTCAAAGTATAGGTATATATACCATAACTCTGGCCTTACAAAGACTACAATACGGACAAGAGATGTCCACTTTCTTGAGCTTTGGGGAACTGGCGTAAGTTGCTTGCAGGAGTGGGATTTTCTCGCATCGGGTTGCGGTTTGGGTGAAGAAAAAACGAAAAAATGTTCATAAATCGCTTGACAGAGCTTGTGAAAAAAATTACATTCTTGCGGCTTTGAAGCCGATGATGTAGATGTTGTTGGAAATTGAAGAATCCCTCAACGAGAAAGAGAGAAACGGCTGAAATCCGGAAAAGCAACCGTACCAATCAGGACACCAGCCCAGTAATAGAAAATAACTTTAAGCACTTGAGATAATCCAAAAGGAACAAACTATGGCCAAATCAAACCTGATCTCACCACATGGTAGTGACGATCTAAAGATTCTTCTTCTTGAAGGGAAGCAGCGTGAAGAAGAACTGAAGAGAGCCGAGAGCCTTCCGAAACTCGTGATGACTTCCCGCGAGACCGGTGACCTGATCATGCTGGGAATCGGCGGTTTCACTCCACTCGAAGGATTCATGGGACAAGCTGACTGGAAGGGTATCTGCGCCGACATGAAGATGGCAAATGGCCTCTTCTGGCCGATACCGGTTACGTTGTCGCACGATGAGCAGTTGAGCCCCGGCACTGAAGTATGCCTGGTCTCAGGTGAAACCAAAGAAATCATGGGTACGATGAAGGTTACCGAATCGTATCAGATTGACAAAGAATTCGAGTGCAAGAGTGTTTTCAAGACCGCTGATGCCGAACACCCCGGAGTTCAGAAAGTCATGTCCCAGAAAGCCTGGAACATCGCCGGGCCGGTGAAGGTGCTCTCCGAGAGCTACTTCCCCGAAGAATTCAGCATGGTGTATCAGCGTCCGTCCGAAAGCCGCAAGATTTTCGAAGAGAGAGGCTGGAGAACCGTGGCCGCTCTGCAGCTTCGTAATCCGATGCATCGCAGTCACGAGTATCTCGCAAAGATCGCCAGTGAGGTTTCTGATGGGCTCTACATTCATCAGCTCGTCGGCAAGCTCAAACCCGGCGACATTCCAGCCGATGTCAGAGTGCGCTGTATCAACACCCTCGTTGAAAACTACTTCGTTAAAGATCGAGTGGTAATGGGCGGATATCCACTCGACATGCGCTACGGTGGCCCTCGCGAGGGGCTCCTTCACGCAGTGTTCCGGCAGAACTTCGGCTGCACTCACATGATAATCGGCAGAGATCACGCCGGTGTCGGTGACTACTACGGACCGTTCGACGCGCAGCAGATATTCTTCGAGCTTTGGGAGGGCGCGCTCGAGTGCAAGATGCTCCCGATCGACTGGACATTCTGGTGCTACAAATGCGGCGGCATGGTTTCGATGAAGACCTGTCCGCATGGCAGAGAAGACAGGCTGTTCCTCTCGGGAACGGCACTGAGGAAATCGCTTTCGGAGGGTGGAGACATTCCGGCCGAGTTCTCGCGTCCTGAGATTCTTGCGATCCTTCGCGAGTATTACGCTGGCATTAAAGAGGAGGATAAAGTAGAGATCAAGATGCACGGTCATGCGACCGGTGATGCAGAGAAAAAGATAAGCAAATAGACGAACGGCTTATTGGCAGACGAGATGATACACTGCCTATAAGCCATGCGAGGAGGATTCCTGAATGCCAAGCTTTGTAATTAACGAAAAGTGCGATGGGTGCAAGGCGCTGGACAAGACCGCTTGCCAGCACATTTGCCCCAACGACTTGATGGTCCTGGACAAGGAATCAATGAAAGCCTTTAACCAGGCCCCTGAGATGTGCTGGGAATGCTATAGCTGCGTCAAGATCTGTCCGGTTCAGGCGGTCGAGGTACGTGGTTATGCGGATTTTGTGCCGATGGGCGCAAATGTTACTCCGTTGTGTTCCAGTGACTCAATCATGTGGACTGTCAAGTTCAGGAACGGGATGCTCAAGAGATTCAAATTCCCGATCCGCACCACTTCTGAAGGTGAGGCTGTGCCGGAAGGTGGGTATGCAACCGGTACTGAAGATTTGAAGAGCGATTTGCTGGCAACCGAGCCCGAATCATCGGGTATGGCTGAGATTCCAAAGGTCAAGTAAGAAAGGATTAGAGTAAAATGGCAGTATGGGATAATTGGGAAACGGTAGAAGTCAATACTGACGTTCTGATCCTCGGTGGTGGAATGGCCGCATGCGGAGCCGCCGTCGAGGCCGCCTACTGGGCAAAGAAGAACGGTCTCAAGGTTACGCTGGTTGACAAAGCGGCTATGGATCGCTCAGGTGCGGTCGCCATGGGTCTATCGGCCATTAACCAGTATGTCGGCGTGAAAGACGGTCAGAATACGATTAAGGATTACGTCGACTATGTGAGAAACGACCTTATGGGTATTACCCGTGAGGATCTCGTCGCGAGCATCGCACGTCACGTCGATGGAACCGTTCACTTGTTCGAGAAGTGGGGACTCCCGATCTGGACAGATGCTGACGGCAACTACGTCCACGAGGGACGCTGGCAGCTTATGATCAACGGCGAGTCATACAAGGTTATCGTAGCCGAAGCCGCCAAGAACGCTCTCGGCGTAGACAACATCTATGAGAGAGTATTCGCCACAGAGCCTCTGATGGACGGTGACAAGTGCGTCGGCGCTGTTGGATTCTCCGTGCGCGAGGACAAATTCTATGTCTTCAAAGCGAAGGCCACACTGATCGCAATGGGTGGTGCAGTACACGTATTCAAGCCTCGCTCGGTTGGTGAAGGTCTCGGTCGTTCATGGTACCCGCCGTTCAACTCCGGTGCGAGTGCCTACTTCACGATCCGCGCTGGCGCAGAGATGACCTGTCAGGAAGTCAGGTTCATCCCCGTGCGTTTCAAGGATGCTTACGGCCCGGTCGGTGCGTGGTTCCTCCTGTTCAAGTCGCGTGCAACGAATGCGACCGGTGGAAACTACATGATTGAGAGAAGACCTGAACTCGAAAACTGGAAACCGTACGGTCAGGTCAAGCCGGTTCCTGCCAATCTGCGTAACTGGCTGATGATGCTCGATGTGATGGACGGAAAAGGCCCGATCTATATGAGAACCGAGGAGGCTATCGAGAAGCTGTCTTCTGAGGCGAAAGACGAGAAAGAGCGCAAGAAGAAGCTAAAAGAGCTCGAATCAGAGGCTTGGGAAGACTTCCTCGATATGACAATCTCACAGGCGATCCTTTGGGCGGCGAGTAATATCGCTCCCGAAGAGAGACCGTCAGAGATTGCGGCTTGCGAGCCGTACTTCATCGGATCGCACTCCGGCGCTTCCGGCGCGTGGGTCTCCGGTCCCGAAGACATTGCTCCCCCGGACTACTTCTGGGGTTACACGAACATGACCACTGTAAAGGGCATGTTTGCTGCGGGTGATGCCTCCGGTGCTTCGAGCCATAAGTTCTCATCCGGTTCCTGCGCTGAAGGCCGGATTGCTGCCAAGGCAGCCGTTAGCTATGCCTCTGACAACTCGGGCGCTCCTAACGTTGACATGGCGAAAGTTGAAGAGCTGAAGAAGACCATCCTCGGACCACTCGAAAGGTACCAGGCGAATAAGGACTATACTTCCGATCCCGAGGTTAACCCGAACTACATCAAGCCTAAGTCGTTCATGTTCCGACTGCAGAAGATCATGGATGAGTATGCAGGCG
>DAOVLC010000423.1 GCA_030631455.1 Candidatus Zixiibacteriota bacterium | reverse complement strand
TCAGAAAATCGGCCACCTTCGGCTTGAAGTCACTATCCTTGAACTGCTCGTGAATCTTCTGATGGAACATCAGGAGAATCTCTTCGAGCATTTCCGAGTCAGATGGCCGTTTCTTCGAGCGTTTCCTCGTTGTCTTCCTGTTTGCGCTCGGCATGTCCTAACCGACCAGTTCGATAATGATTTCATCCAGAAGATCCGAGTTGCTCTGGCAGACCGGACAGATACAAATCATGACCCCCTGCGAGCACACATTCACCTGTCCGCAAATCGGACACACAACCAGTGAGATAGTCTTGTTTGTCATGATTCCACCTCGAAGATCAAGAGATCGACTATGCCGCTAGTCGATGTCACCTCGCTCTTGGCTATGATAAAAGACGAGTTGGATTCTCGCCCCACGACCACGACATCGACACCGTTTCTTGGCAACACTACGATTTTGGGCCTCGATATATTCTGCGGCAGGTTGTTTCCATTTATGTCAGTCAAATCGCTGAAGTCAATCTGCTGCATGTCACCGCCGAGATTCACCTGCCAGAACAGCAGCCTCTTGTCGCTGCCCGTCTCCTCAGTCACGAGGAAGTTTGCTGCGTAGGCTGAGATGCTCCCCCATACGGCCAGGTTCTCGACCACCCACAGCCGCCTTCCTCTCAGATATGCCAGCGTCGAATTCACATTCACCTCCTATGTCGACCTTGTAGGACCGGATAATCTCGATCCTGTCTTCAGAAAGGGCTTAATGATATCATCGTATTCCTGCCTGTATCGGTTCGATATTTCGAGGAGTTGTGACGACAGGCCTGCCCTGCTCGATGCCGAAAGCGCGCTTGACTGGATGATTTCGAGAGCTCGAATCTGAGTGAGAATCGATACCGTGAGATATGTTTCCGCAATTGTCAATACTGATGTCGCATCATCGACGGCGCTCGAGTCTATGCGATCATCGAGTTGGGTAGATGCTTCGATGATTGCGTTAGTGATTACATCGTCGGCAAACAGGCCGCTCTCGATTTCGTAGTCGATCCACACGACCTGGCCGTCAGCGATCTTACCATCCTCGATCCGTGTAACTTCGCCATTTTGGTACGATATCAGGTAGTCTTCGTCCTTCGAGTAGAGAGTGAAGTAATAGTACCAGATAGTAACGCTCTGCCCGCTTTCGAGATTGCCGTCTGCTATTCGTGTGATCGTGCCCGACGTGTAGTCCACAACGAAATCGACGTTCTCTGCATAAATCTCCGTCAGAGAGCTGTCTTTCGCCGCGACTACGCTGTCAGGAAGCAGTTCGCTCTTGCTCAGAGACTTCGGCTCATCGTAGAGCACAACGCTTTCTCTCGCCGGAACAACCTGTTCCTTTCCCTTCACCCTTTCTGAACTGGCGATCAGTCCGGCGTGCGGCAGAACGACAGCGTCCACACCGTCAAGCTTGATCTTGTGATTCTCGACTTTTCCTTCCGAGCGGACTGACTCCTGAAGATGCTTCCTGACCAGTTCAATGTTTGTGTATGCCATCTCAAATCCTATTCTGTTATCAGATATGAAACGTTCAGCGCCCCTGTGATTTGCGAGCCGACCGGGCCGGTGGAAAAATCGCCGGTTGCGATTGCCTTGACCCAGTATCTCGCAGAGCCATTCACCACGCAGGTCTGCCAGTCGGATGGCACGTCCGGGCTGTCATCCCAGAGTCTGACCGTTGCCGGCGAGGAATCGAAGTGATACACACCGGAACTCGGCGTGAAAGCTTTCCAGTCCGAGCCATTCCAGTAGTACCAGGCTACCTCTCCCCCGCTGCCGTTGGTCGACAACGTAACATGCAACGCCGTAAATTTCTCGGTTTGACCGATGTACACTCCGTCGCCGGACGAAAGCATCAACCTGCCGGAAGCATCGTGGTAAACATCGGCAGAGGTATCATCAGCAGCCTCCGAGGATTTGTCGACGAAATTCACTCCTGCCGATGGGCTGTAGCACAGCACCGAATCGAAAGTGCTCATCTCCCGAGAGACCGGGATTGGAGATGTAAACGAGTCATCCTCGCGAAAACTGTAGCACGGCACATGCTGATTCGTTCCGATCTGTTTCCCGTAGACAATGTACGGCACGCTTTGCCTGAAGTAGAGATTCGGAGCGACAACCGGCGACGAGTCGACCGATACGAGACCTGACCATTGCGCGCCGTCGAACTCCTTGTAGTAGAGATCCGTGTCATCGCAGAATGCGATTCCGAGCTTGAGATCATCCGATGATGCCCCGCTGAAATTCGCCCCGAGGCCACTGCCTGAATACAGCGTCACTTCGTCATCGAATATCGAACCGCTCGTGGACATCCTCCGATATGCGAGCTTGCCTCCGCCATCGGTGTAGATACAATAGACGTGATTCGGTCTGTAGACCAGTTGACTGTAACACGAACTCGACCCGGAAGTCAGCGTCGCACCTTCGTCCGACGGCCCGCTGCCCCATGTGACGCCGTCATTCGTTGAGCGCTTGTTGTTGACATACGAGTTCCCGCCCGACACTCGCGTCCAGCTAACCCACAACCGGTCG
>DAOVLC010000167.1 GCA_030631455.1 Candidatus Zixiibacteriota bacterium | reverse complement strand
CGCAAGAGACATGCAGGACACTTTCTATATTTCCGACGACGTTGTGCTCCGTACGCATACGTCGCCGGTGCAAATTCGCACGATGGAGTCACGGGAACCACCCGTGAGAATCATTGCTCCGGGGAAATGCTACCGCAATGAAGCGATATCTGCCCGGGCGAATATCGTGTTCCATCAGATTGAGGGACTCTATGTAGATGTGGGAGTCACATTCGCAGATCTCAAAGGCGTGCTCCTCGCATTTGTGAAAGAGTTTTTCGGCTCCGACGTTAGGATGAGACTTCGGGCAAGTTTCTTCCCGTTCACCGAACCGTCGGCGGAAGTTGATATCTCGTGCTTTCTGTGCGGAGCCAAGGGCTGCTCGCTATGCAAACATACCGGCTGGCTCGAGATACTCGGCTGCGGCATGGTCGATCCAGCGGTATTCGAGTTTGTCGGCTACGATCCCGAGAAATACAGCGGCTATGCTTTCGGGATGGGAATAGAACGAATCTGTATGCTCAAGTACGGAGTCGACGATATTCGTCGCTTCTATCAAAATGATTTGAGGCTACTGGAGCAGTTCCTATGAGGCTGTGCTATAGTTGGCTGAAGGAACTCGCGGATTTCGACTGGGATCCCGAGCAATTGACGGATCGTCTCTCATTGTCAGGCACGGAAGGCAAAGTATCCGGACCATTATTCCCTGATTTTTCAGGCGTGGTTGTTGGCAAAGTCGAAGAATGCGAACCTCATCCGTCATCGGACACGATAAAAGTATGTAAGGTTGACACAGGCAGCACTGTTCTAACGACTTTGTGCGGTGCTCCGAATGTCGAAGCCGGCCTGAAAGTTGCTTTCGCAGCACCGGGAGCCAAACTCCCCGAGATCGGAGCTATTGCTGTAGTCGAGAAACTCGGCACAAAATCTGAAGGCATGATTTGTTCCGAGGCGGAACTTGGACTGTCGGACGATCACTCCATAATTATGGAGATCGATAAGAGCCACAAGATCGGGACATCTCTGCGCGAGGCGCTGGAGCTCAATGACTGGCTGCTTGAATTTGACCTTACTGCCAATCGTCCCGATTGCCTGTCGGCGATAGGGATTGCCCGCGAGATAGCGGCCCTGACAAACACGAAGTTGAGCTTTCCGAAGTTCGAGCTTGCAGAAATCGAAGCGGCAGCTGCGGATCATGTCCAGGTGGAGATCGACGATCCAGACCTCTGCCCGAGATACCTCGCCCGCGTCATCAAGAATATCACCATCGGTCAGTCTCCGTGGTGGATAAAGAAAAAACTGTACTCGGCAGGTATCAGGTCAATAAACAATGTTGTCGATATTACGAATCTCGTATTGATGGAGTATGGCCATCCTCTTCACTCCTTTGACTTCGATCTTTTCTCGGCCCCAAAAGTGCTTGTTCGTGCAGCAGGGAAAAACGAGAAGTTTGTCACTCTCGATGAGGTCGAGCGTACATTGACGGACGAGATGGTAGTCATTACTGACTCCGTTAAGGCTGTGGCTCTCGGCGGTATAATGGGTGGGCTTCAATCGGAGGTGAGCAACAGGACGGAAAACGTCCTTCTCGAAAGCGCATATTTCAATTCCAGAGCTATCCGCAAAGCGAGTAAGAAACTGGGGCTTAGCTCCGAGTCTCAGATCCGTTTCGAGAAGGGTGCAGATCCGAATATTGTCCCGGATGCTTGTGATCGCGCT
Organism: Candidatus Zixiibacteriota bacterium; assembly: GCA_030631455.1. Classification (GTDB taxonomy): domain Bacteria; phylum Zixibacteria; class MSB-5A5; order JAABVY01; family JAHJOQ01; genus DAOVLC01. Next base: position 3,235 of record DAOVLC010000167.1, on the reverse strand, counting down.
GCCTGGCTGATGCAGGAATATGCGGGCGGGAAGGTCTTGGCGGGTCGGGTCGACTGCTATCCGAAGAAAATCGAGCCTGTTGGGATAAAGTTGAGGCCGACCAGGGTTGACCAGATTCTCGCGACCGAACTGTCGTCCCCTCAGATGATAGACATTCTCTCTTCACTTGGATTTGGGGTAAAGACGGGCAAGGAGCTTGATGTGACCGTTCCGACCTTTCGGCCTGATGTGACTCGGGAGATTGACCTGATCGAAGAGATTGCAAGAGTCTATGGTCTGGATCGGATCAAGACATCAATGTCTGCCGGAGGCCCTCTTGTCACAACAGAGCGACCCGATGATCGATTCGATCAAGCTCTTAAGACTGTCCTGACCTCCATGGGCTGCGTCGAAGCATTAACCAATACATTAATCGATCCGGCTAAGGATAAAATTATCAGCAACTTAGAGAATCATGTCCGGGTGCTCAATCCGGTCTCGGTAGAGTTGTCTGTCCTGAGGCAGAATTGTCTGCTCAGCTTCCTGAATATAATCTCTTACAATCTTAACAGGAAGAAAAGCGATATCGGTTTTTTCGAAATTGGCCGCGTGTTTATTCCGAGTGAGAATGAGCTTCCTTCGGAGAAGATTAAGCTGGCGCTTGCCGTGTGTGGCAGGGAGGAAACTGTCGGTTGGGACAAAGGTAGAGCCGTGTACGACTTCTTCGACCTGAAGGGTGTGCTTCAGAGCCTCGCCACGGAGTTCCGATTTGGAGAGCTCAAGATTAAGCCGGAGAAGCATATCTTTTTTGAGAAGGCCACCTCATTTGACCTGTATTTTGGCGGGGAACTGTGCGGTTTTTGTGGTGAGGTGGCTGGCAATGCCCGCGAGCAATATGATGTAGAGATGCCGGTTTTCTATGCCGAGATAGACCTTAGTGTTTTGCTTAGCAGCTTTTCCGAAGACAGGGTGTTCGTTCCGGTCCCGAAGTATCCGTCATCGTTGCGTGACATAGCTCTCGTACTGAATCGGGATGTTCCGGCGGAGGATGTAAGGGAAGAAATCGTCGTATCCGGGGGTGAATTAGTCACTAAGGTCGTCTTATTCGATGTTTACGAGGGCAAGCAGATTCCGAAGGGGAAGAAGAGCCTCGCATTCAACATTGAATATCGTTCAAATGAGAAGACATTGACCGATGAAGAGATAGACATTGCCCACAATAGGATTGTGGACAGAGTCAGCGAGAAGTTTTCCGCTGAGCTTCGAACCTAAAGGCAGGATTACCATGGATCAACTGGAGAAACTCGAGCAGCGAGTGGAAGTCGTGATTGCCCGCATCCAGGAACTGGAAGCTGCAAACGAGGCATTGCTGGACAAGAACTCCGATCTTTCCAAGGATCTCAGGCGTCTCCGAGCAGAGAACAAACACTTGAAGGCAGAATCTGACAGCATCGCCGGCAACTTCGGCGAAAAGGAAACCGAGGTCAAGAACCGCCTGGAATCGATCCTGAGTGAAGTCGAGAAGATCGAACTCGATATGAGCAATAATTAAAGCTTGACATGCTTCTTAATAGCATGTAGATTTCGCCGTCGCAGAAACTGCGGACGCGAGAGGTTTTTTTGAGATAGATTTATGTCTGAAAACAGCCGGATTATAAAGGTACATATTTTCGGGGAAGACTACCCGATTAAGGGTGATTTTGAGGACCAGGCAGAGGCTGAACAGTTTCGCCAGCACGTTGTCAATGTTGCCCGGTACGTCGATAAGAGTATGCACGAGATTGCAGAAAAGTCAGCCAACCGTTCACCAAAGAACATCGCCGTTTTGGCAGCATTGAATATCACCGATGAGCTTTTGAAGCTAAAAGAGGAAAGGGAAGCTCAGCTATCTACGATCTCTCAAAGGACCGATGTTCTGATAGAACGACTTGATGACAGGTTGACTTCTGCGTCGTCCGGTTAGATATAACCTCCCACTCGATCCTCAGTTCTGCTGAGAACATCATTGATTTGTCATAAATCGGGACTTTACCCGGTAGGGTGGAGGATTGCATGCAAAGTATTAGTTTGGTGACAGCAATAATACTCGTAGCTGCGGCAGCTCTCATCGCTGCTCTTTTGACATGGGTTTTGATCCGCAAGGTGGGCCTTAGCAAGATAGCGAAGGCCGACGACCAAGCCAAACAGATAGTCGATAAGGCGGACAGAGATGCAGTAATGCGCAAAAAAGAGGCGCTGCTTGAAGCAAAGGATGAGCTTTACAAGTCTAAAGTCAGTCTTGAACGCGAGATGCAGAGCAAGCGCAACGAACTGCAGAAAAACGACAAGAGGCTTGCTGACCGGGAAACCGCGCTGGATCGCAAGGTGCACCTCCTTAATAAGAAGGAGCGCGATTTCCAAGCCAAAGAGAACGCTCTTCAGCATCGGGAGAAGGCTACCAAGGCACGTGAGGAAGAGTTGAGCAATCTGATCTACAAGCAGAATACGCAGCTCGAGAAGATTGCAGGGATGACCTCGGAAGAGGCCAAGCATCAACTTATGGAGAATCTGATCGGCCAGGCCAAGATGGAGGCCGCGTCGACAATCAAGGAACTCAAGGAAGAAGCCGAGCGAACTGCGGAAAAAGAGGCACGGGAGATCATTACGCAGGCCGTCTACCGCTGTGCCGCCGATCACACCGTTGAGACCACAGTCTCCGTCGTCAGCCTCCCGAGCGACGAGATGAAAGGGAGAATCATCGGGCGCGAGGGGCGCAATATCAGATCATTCGAAACGGCAACCGGGATCGATGTAATCGTCGATGATACTCCTGAGGCGGTCATTCTTTCCGGCTATGATCCTATCCGGCGCGAAGTGGCGAGAATGGCGCTCGAGAGGTTGGTGGCCGATGGCAGGATACATCCTGCGCGTATCGAGGAAATCGTTGAAAAGTGCGAGAAAGAGATGGATATGATGGTTCGCGAGGCCGGTGAACAGGCCTGCTTCGAACTCGGAATCCATGATTTGCACAACGATATCGTCCAGCTGCTCGGGAAGCTGTTTTACCGAACATCGTACGGGCAGAATGTGCTTCAGCATTCGAAAGAGGTCTCTATGCTGTGCGGTATAATGGCTGCCGAACTTGGTCTTGATGCGGTATTGGCCAAACGGTGCGGTCTTCTGCATGACATTGGCAAGGCGATCGATCGCGAAACTGAAGGCACGCATACTGAAATTGGTGCGACTTTCCTGTCAAGGTACAACGAATCGGACATGG
>DAOVLC010000146.1 GCA_030631455.1 Candidatus Zixiibacteriota bacterium | reverse complement strand
CGATAATCTCAATCCGAACTGGTTGACCGGTTTGGTGATAAACGTCCCGTAAACTCTCTGATAGATGAGGCTTAAGCGCTTCGTCAATGGTTTCACCAAACTCAACTCAAAATAGTAATCGTAGTTCTTTCTCCCCGGGCCTTCAAACTCCTCGGACATCTTCCAGTTGAAATCGCCCGTGAATTCCAGGTTGAACCACGTGAATGCTTTGAACGAATTGATCGATATAATCTGAAGCGTACGTCCAAGTGAGTTGAAATCATCGTCAGTATTCTTGTAGAATGACAATTCGTTAGTGATGGGTGAAATTCCGAAATCCTCGCCGTCAGCCACCGGGGCGATAAACATCAACGCCATAACGATAAGCACGATCCGTTTCATAATTCCTCCCTCAGTCCATTGTTCTATGCTTCCTTGTTTCTCAAATCGTCCGGTTTCGAGGCTGTTATGGTTCCGTCGAACCGACGTTGTTCCAAGCTACTGTATCGATCTACCATAATCAGGAATGACACGAAACACAAACACTTTGTGCGCCGGGAACCTGCCCCGATATCACGTGTATCCCGTAGTGTGCATGGCATTAAGCTCTTGACACCTTTCTCCTAAGACCCTTTATAGAAGGAGCATTTTGCGGAGCTAAGACAAAGTATGCGTGATATTTCCTTGTCATTCGCTAATATCTGGCTGGCAGTTGCGATCGTGTTGATCGCAGTTCTGCTGCTGTTCACCATCTTCTATTACCGAAGAACCAATCCACCCATCTCAAAAGGCAAACGAATTCTTCTGGCTGCTCTGAGATCAACTACTTTCGCCCTTCTTCTCTTCTGTCTTGCCGAACCGGTGTTCTCATATCTTCTCGTTCGCGACATCCCACCGCATCTCGCGGTACTTTTCGATACCAGTGAGAGCGTGCAAACAGTCGAGGATTTCGACGCCAAGAAAAGCATCCTGACTCAATTGGCCGACAGCCCGTTTCCCGGCCAGGAGGCGATGACGTTTGTCAGAAATGATTACGCGTTCTCCGATTCCCTGTCGGAATTGGTGCAGCCTCTGTCATTCGACGGCAAGCAGACCTCGCTTGGGAACTGCCTGAGGAACCTGCGGGATATCTATGAGGATCGAAATCTTCAGGGGGTGGTCGTAATTTCAGACGGTCTGGTTAACAGCGGAGTCGATCCCATGAACGCGGCATCGGAACTTGCCATCCCGGTGTATGCACTCGATCTCGGACCTCAGAAGTCATCAAAGGATATAAGAATCGTCAGGATGACACATGACGAGGTCGGGTACGAAGGAAAGCCATCCGAAATCGAGCTTGAAATCGAATCGCGCGGTTTCGAGGAGCTTACCGTACCTGTAACGATCAAGTCTGGCGGCAGGACATTGGGAACAAGCGAGGTTCGTCTGTCGGGTGCTAATGCTCGCCAGAATATAACTCTTGACTTCGTGCCACCGGCGCAAGGAGTAAGAACTTTCTCCGTATCACTGCCGGCCCAGCCCGACGAGGAGCTGACCGACAACAACAGGCGCTCCTTTTCGATGAAAATCCTCAAATCGAAACTCAGAATACTCCTCGCAGCGGGATATCTTAGCTGGGAACTGACGTTTCTGAAAAGAGTCATCAAGGCGTCGGACGATTTCGATTGCGATCTGTCGGTGTTCGACCGGACAGGCAAGCTGAAGACTGCTCCATTTCCGCGAAGTGTAGATCAATTAAAGGAATACGATCTCGTAATCTTAGTCGACTATTCACCTTCGAAGCTCGCATCGAAGGTTGACGGCCTGGCGAGCTACCTCTCGGATCACGGTAAGGCTGTTATGTTCATGCTCGGCCCCGACTTTGCCGAAAACCACCCATCAAGCGCCCTGAGAAAACTGCTTCCATATGATCTCTCCAAGCCCCCTTCTGTAAGGGATGATGGCAGCTTCCATCTGCAATTGACGGAGCACGGCAAGTATCATTCGATCATGCAGATCACCGAATCCGGATCACAGGTTCAGAAGAGTTGGGCCGGCATTCCTCCTTTCGAGCAGTATCTTAGTCTGGGGCAAGAAAAGCCGGGAGCGACTATTCTCGCGGTTCATCCGGAGCAAAGCGCTGATGGAGATATGATTCCGCTGATAGCCACAAATCGCGTCGGCAAGGGCAAAGTCCTTACCACCAGTTTCGTTCCGATCTGGAAGACCGGCTTTTTGGCCCAAGGCCGAGGCGGCTCCGGTGAGGAATACAGAAACTTCGTCAACAATTGTATCCGATGGCTCGTGACGACGGAGGATGTTGACAGAATCAGAATTGCACCAAGTAAGCCGGTATTCAAGTCGGGAGAGCGTGTCACATTCTCCGCGTCGCTTTTCGATGAAAGCTATCAGGCGATGGAGGATGGCGCCGTGATCCTGACCGTCTTACCCGACTCCGGTACAGTCGGAGACACACTCATCGTATCGATGATCCGAACTGCTCCCGGGAGGATGAGAGCAGATCTTCACCAGCTGAACCATGGTCAATACAGATACTCCGCCGAACTAATGCGTGACGACCAGAGAGTTGCATCGATCTCGGGCAGGTTCGTGGTTGAAGCATTCTCTCTCGAAGAGGAAACTCTGTACGAACGAGAAGACCTGCTCAAGGAACTGGCGGCGACCACAGGCGGACGCTATTACCCGATCTCCATGATCGACAGCCTTATTCCTCAGATGAACCTGCTGTCAGGCGAGCATAGAACCCGCCGGGAGTATCCTCTTGCCAACTACTGGATCATACTGGTTGCCGTACTGACCCTGCTTTCCCTCGAATGGGCTATCAGAAAACGGCTACAACTGCTCTGAGTCTCTCACTCGTATCTCAATGTATCAACCGGGTTGACGCATAACGACCTGAACGATTTGTATCCAACGGTGAGAATGGCAAGGAGAAAAGTGGTTGCACCGGCACAGAACATGATATCAACTGCAGGCGAACCTCCAACTGAAATATCAAACAGAGTTGGCTGGTTCCCGTTCGGCAAACATGACGCAACAATCGACCTACTGCATCGAATTCAACCACGAGATGAGCAAGTCCTTCCGTCTCTCATCGTAGCCGACTATCCCGCAAAGTTTCTCCCCCTTGATGCCGGCAATGATCTGCCCATAGTAGGAATCTTCGGCCATGAACACCTTACTCTCGTCATAAGGGAAACTTCGCAGAGTTAACGCAGTCGTTTTACGTTTCACCGCCAGCTCAGACCACTGAGCGTATTTCTCACCAGTCGCATCGTTAGTCAGGAACAATGTTACAGCCTCGCCGTCAGCAAAGTAATCGACGGTGTAGACATCGGTCAGAGCTTTCTGCCCAAGGAATGATTCAGCTTGTATCTTCAGAGTGGATTCCACCCTGCCATCGACAGGAAAGAGCGCGAACATCTGAGGTGGCGTAGTCTCTCCAGGGACCAGACCATCGAATTCTTTCGCCATTGAAAGCAGTGCTGCGGACAGTTCCGGAGAATCGTCATATCCTACGAGCCTTACAAGATAGCTGCCCTTGACGAAATCGACTGTCGTCCCAGATGTGAATCCTTCTATGCCATAATCGACAACCGTAGGCTCCAATGGTCGAAGCGACGAAAACAAACCGTATGCGTTGTCGGAATCTTCAAAGCGGTAGATGTCAGCAACGATTTCAGTCTGATCTTGAGTGTAGTATGCTGTGGCTACTTCGATGAAACCGTACTGGTGGTAGACCTCTGCGCCACCGTCTATATATTCGAAAAGCGATTCACCGACATACGTCTCCACCTCCGATGATCTCTCGAATCCGGTGGCATCGATCTTGTCCGGTAGAAAATCTGCGGAAGCCAAGCCTCCGGTCGATTCGCTCTCACCGCCACATCCGAAAAGCAGCAAAGCTGCAATCAGAATAAAAGCAATTGGTAACTCGTACAATCTCATCTGTTTCTCTCCTTCTTTAAGAATACGTCGCGGTGGTTAACTGACGATCAGCCTGAAACCTTTGCCATGCACAGACATGATTTCTACTCGAGGATCGTCTTTTAGATATTTTCTCAGCTTCGAGATAAATACATCCATGCTTCGACCACTGAAATAGCTCTCGTCGTTCCAAATTTCCCTCAAGGCCGTTCCGCGTTCCAGAGTCCGGTTCATGTGAATACAGAGCATCCGCAGCAGATCGGATTCCTTTGGTGTGAGCTTATGGCGGTTATCCCCTATCGCAAGTATTTGCCTGTTGTAGTCGAAAATGTAGTTGCCTATCTCAAACTCGGATGGAATTTCTTCTTCAGGTTTGCCTTTGCTCCTCTTCAGTACCGCCTGTATCCTGAGCAACAGTTCTTCCATGCTGAACGGCTTAGTGAGATAATCATCGCATCCGATTCTGAAGCCTTCGATCCGGTCTTCCTTCAACGATTTAGCAGTAAGGAAAATGATCGGGATCTCCCGGTCTCTCTCTCGGACTTCGCGCGCAAAAGTGAAACCGTCCTTCTTCGGCATCATAACATCTACGAGGCACAAATCGAACCGGTCACTTGTGTAAGCCGTCATTCCATCTTCGCCATTTACGCAGAGCACAATCTGGAAACCGTTCAACTCGAGATGTTCCTGCAATATTAAGCCCAAATTTGGATCATCCTCCAGGAGCAGAACTTTGTCCCGATCAACCATGATTGTCCACTTCCGGGCGACTCTTCAGTGGCAGGAACACTTCGACAGTTGTCCCCTTGCCATATTCGCTCTTCAGAGACACAGTCCCACCGTGTGCTTCCACCATAAGCTTCACGTAGCTCAGCCCGAGCCCGAAACCCTTCACGTCATGGAGATTGCCCACCGGAACCCGATAGTACTTGTCAAAGACACGTTTCTTAGATTCATCGCGTATGCCGATGCCTCGATCCTCGATAGCTATTGTGATTCCTTCGTGGCCGTTCCTCGTCGAAACTCGTATCTCAGGAGAATCCGGCGAGTACTTGTTTGCGTTATCAAGCAAGTTGTGAACGATATTCGTCAGGTGCACGGCATCGGCGTGCACTGTGTGATCTACCGCGTCAAGTGAACACTCAATCGTGCCATGGCGGTTCTCAACGCTCAATGCCACGTTCTCCACAGCCTTCCGAATAATCTGATGTACGTCGACATCTGAGAGCTTCAGATCGTAATCACCCTCTTCGATGACCGCCATTTG
>DAOVLC010000303.1 GCA_030631455.1 Candidatus Zixiibacteriota bacterium | reverse complement strand
GATCGTAGTGTCGGACGTAGCCGCGTACTTCACACTGGTCAGCGTGTTGGTATAGTTGTCAAACGCGACCAGAGCATCCATACCAGAGATCGCAATCGTGTCAACACTCATACCCAGAACATTCTGAGCTTCCTCAGTGCCGGTACCATTTGTAAGGTGCTGGAGCTTGTAATCGGATCCTTCATCATGAGTGAAGAATCTCAGCTTGTCAGTGCCATTCAATTGCACGTCAACGTCAGCGACAGTGCCCTGGACTGTACCGAAAGCGGCAGCAAGTTTGATCTGCGTTTCGATATCCGTGATCAGAGTGCTCATCGAAGTATAGGTCTTGCTTCCACCACCGGTCACAATATCGACGGTCTTGGTTGCGCTGCTGTTCTTAACCGTATTGGCGAGGAACTGTAGTTCGTCCTTACTCGTGCCTCGGCTCGAACGGCTCGCGCCGAAACCACCGTAGTGATCATCAGTAGCGGTCGTCGAGTAGGAAGTCATCTTAAGACTGAACTGAGCTCCTGAATTGACGGACCTGAACTCGAGAGTAGCACCACCGGCTGCCAGCGTTGCCGCCTCGATCTTTCCGGCGAGTTGGGTGTTGCCGGCGATCGCGGTGTTCCACTTGGTCAACTGCGCGGCAAGTGTATCGGAGGATGCGATTGACACGCTCAGTGTCTGGTCACCAGAGACTGACTCGTTGTTCTGCTGGTAGTTGAGAACCATATTGTAAGTGCCAGCATTGGTCGCTGTGGCAGTGGCAAAAGTCGCGGTCGAGTTAATTGTCGCCTGTGTACCGGTGCTGCCAAGAGTCATCCCGATACCAAACGCATCTGTAATTCCAATTGAGGACGAGTACTTCTCGGCCCCGGACGACGCCTGCAGGACGTCGATGTTGTGAATACCCTGCGTCAGCTCAACAGGCGATCCGGTGCCATTGAGCGAAATACCGAGCGACGTGGTATTCAGTGTGGCGGCCGAGTCTGCGACCTTTGTCGCGGAAATCGAGTGTATGCCCGTTGTGAGTCTACTCTCGAGGACGGTCACTGAAGACGAGTTCGCTGTGGTAATCGTCGCGATATTCGCCTTCGTGCCATCGAGCAGCTTCTTCGTACCGAACTGTGTGTTGGCAGCGATTCGGTCGATTGTAGCCAGAGAGTTTTCGATTTCGGCCTGATCGGCAGCCAACTGGTTGTCATCATTGAAACCTTCGTTAGCCGCGTGAATAGCCAGTTCCCTCATCGAGACCAGCAGATTGTTCATCTCATTGAGAGCACCTTCAGCAGTCTGGATCATGTTGATCGATCCTTCAGAGTTCGAGATCGCTCTATTCAGACCGGCGATCTGAGCTCTGAACTGCTCGGAGATTACCAACCCAGCCGGGTCGTCTGCTGCACGGTTGATCCGATAGCCTGACGACAGCTTTTCCATTGAAGAGGCCAGCCAGCGTGTTGTCTGTGTCAGGTTACGGTGCGCATCCAAGGCAGCAATGTTGTGGTTTACGCGTAAGGACATTAAGATCCTCCTTGAAATTCCTTGTCGTACATCCCTGTCGACTCAATTGTTAACTGGTTTTGCTCGCCAGTTTCAGCCACGTCCAATGTCTGCCAAGGTCCGAGCTAATTAGACCTCCAAACCGGTTAGATTCCTGAGCCCCGGTTTGCCGGCTCCTTTTACCTCATCTTCCTTTCCAGCTTTGACTCACCTTCCTTTCCAACTTCGAAATTACCTGATACCAGATTCTATATAACTTCAAGGTTTTCATATTCTTAATCGGCTTTTTGTCCACGTTCTTTACCGAACCAGGTTATACGTAATCCATACTCTCATTCTTGTTTTCGACACCCGAAGATGCTTCCTTAACTGTCACAAAGCTGAATTCACGACCCGAATACCCTCGTTTTTTGCGGTGCTGGGGGCAATTGCCGAGATGACAACGAGATTCAGAGATTGAACATTCTTCGATCCGGATTCTACCCCATCCCGAAGGGCGAAATCTCTGATCAGGCAGTGAGCATCAGTATGGCAGGATTTGGGCAGTGCGTTTCAACTCGTGAACATATTGTTCATTTCAGCATCAAATTCTGTTGACGGCTGAAGATTGATGTGTAAATTGGCGATGGCTGTTTGTGAATTTTGTGACAATCTTATGTCACAGAGTCGTGTTCGACGAGGAGAGAAGCAACCATGGTTAAGATAAAGCCTTTCAGAGGACTCAGGCCGACGCCCGAATATGCCTCCAGCGTAGCCTCACCCCCTTATGATGTGCTCAGTTCCGTTGAGGCGCGTGAGATGGCCAGGACTAATCCACACTCCTTTCTGCACGTCGTTAAACCGGAGATCGACCTTCCACCAGACACCGATCCATACACCGATGCGGTATACAACAAAGCCGCCGAGAATCTTATGCGCATGCGAGACGAGAACGTGCTGAAACAGGATGATTCTGACTGCTATTATTTATATCAAATTCAAATGGGAGATCACGTTCAGACAGGTCTTGTGGCAGTCGCGTCGGTTGACGATTATCTCGAAAACAGAATTAAGAAACACGAATTCACGAGGCCGGTGAAAGAAGATGATCGAACGAAGCACATATTAGTGTCTAAGGCTCAGGCAGGTCCGGTTTTTCTGATCAATAGATCGGATGCTGAACTTACCAATATCTTCGAAGAGACCTTGCAGACAGAGCCTGAGATCAACTTCGTCGCGGATGACACTGTCAGGCACAGTCTCTGGGTCATCAGAGCTTCAGATACTATCGAGAGAATAACCGCACTGTTTGCACGTTTTGACGCGATTTACGTTGCCGATGGACATCACAGATCTGCTGCCGGATCGCGGGTCGCGAAGCTGATGCGTGAGAAGAATCCCGACTATGACGGCGACGAAAGCTTCAACTACTTCCTTACCGTGATATTCCCTGACGATCAGATGAAGATTATGGCGTATAATCGCGTCGTCAAGGATTTCCGGAGTATGTCTGATGACCAGTTCCTGAGCGAAATCGAAAAGCGATTCACCGTGGTCGAGGTCTTTTCAAAGGCTGAAGCGGTGCCATCGCAGAGCTATGATTACGGGATGTATATGAATGGCACATGGCACAGACTGACCGCCGATGCCGATTCTATCGACAAATCCGATCCTGTCGAGTCACTTGACATACAGGTCCTGACCCGAACCGTGCTCGAACCTCTTCTTGGGATCGAGGACCCGCGCACAGATCCAAGGATCGATTTCGTCGGTGGGATTCGCGGGCTGTCGGAACTCGAAAAACTGGTCGACTCAGGTGCCTGGAAGGTGGCATTTGCCCTGCATCCGACAACGGTACAGCAGTTGCTCGATGTTGCAGACGCCAACAGAGTAATGCCGCCGAAGTCGACCTGGTTTGAGCCGAAACTTCGCAGTGGGATGGTAGTTCATTTGATCGAATAATCGTAACGTTATTCATAAAT
>DAOVLC010000299.1 GCA_030631455.1 Candidatus Zixiibacteriota bacterium | reverse complement strand
AGCAACATCATCCCAGACACACGATTCAGCCGCCGCCGCGGGTTGTCCCTTAGGACAACTGTGCCGATTAGCAGCAGCAGAACGGCGCTTATGAAGAATATGATAGATACAAACAATTGATAGTTCATTGCCTGCTTCTACTACTGAAAATTCTAGCCGGGAAGATATTTGGTGATCGAGGCCTTTGTGCCCCATCCCGGCTCTCTGTCAAACCGTAGCTCGTCAACCAGGGATCGTGCGATAAAGATACCGCGTCCAACCTCTTTGAGAAGATTCTCCTCGGCGAGAGGGTCCGGAATGATTGTCGGATCGAATCCTTTCCCCTGATCGACGATTTCGACGATAACCGTCTTATTTTCAACCTCGAGGCGTATCTTCACCTGCTTGGATGTGTCGCCTCCGTTACCATGAAGGATGGCGTTGTTGATCAGCTCGGTGGCTGATATAGCTATGTCGGCAATCAAGCTCTTGTCAACACCCAGCGTCTCCAGATTCGATTCGATGAAATCGTCAGCCTCGGCAAGATTGTTCTGCGAATTTGGAATGATGAGTTCTCTCTTAAGCTCTTTCACTGCATCCTCTGACTTGTAAGATCAAAAAAAGGCAGGCTTGCGCCCGCCTCATCGTCGAGATGTTTTGACTCAGTTCGTTGAGAATGAGCCTACAGCATCATCAACACTGTCAAATGTCTCAAACACCGTCACCAGTTTAGTAATTGTCAACAGAGACTGAATCTTCTCGGTGATATTGGCCAGTTTCAGATCTCCGTTGTTGTTTCTCATCGTAGTCAAGCTGGAAATCAGGATGCCCAGTCCGGTCGAGTTCATCCAATCAACGCCTCCCAGATCAACAATGATGCGCTTCTTGTCGGCTGCAACCAACTCGTGCAGCATCTCATGCATAGCGGTGGCATCAGGGCCACCCATAATCTTGCCTTTCGGCTCGAGTATCACGACCCCGCCGGTTTCCCTGCTGTTCAATTTCATTCGATTCCTCCACTCCAATCTACATATTGTACGGCTCAAACATTTCTATGTTACGAGGCGCAATCACTAAAAAACAAAAAGCCATTCGAAGACGAATGACTCGGGCACTGTGAGACGTTGACGCATCCGAGCTTACTTGAAGAGCGCCTTGATTTTTCCCCAGGTAGTCTGTTTCACCTCCAAAGTTGTCTTCACTACCAGGTCGACCTTCTCCTTACCTGGTTTCGCATTGAAACTCGGTTCTGCCTTTCGACCATCCACATAGACCGTAATAACATCATCCTGGCTCTTGTAGCCTTTCGAGTCCGGTTTCTCAGGATCGTACGGGTGAACGACGAGGGAATACGATCCCGCTTGCGTAACAGTTGTTCTGGCAACTTCATCAGTTCCAATGACAGCCACCAGTTCGACTCCAACAGTAGCGGGAGAACCGTCGATATTCAGCGATCCGTATACTTCGCAGTCATCCGCAAGCGGGAACGCCCATAGGGCTGCCGCGAGACAGGGAACAAGAAGCAAAGCCGCGATGTGATACCTAACTTCTCTCATGAGCAAACTACGCATTAGCTAAGAGATTATACCCCCCGTCAAATGGAATGTCAAGATCAAAAAAGACGAGAGCCCCTACAACTGTGCCTCGTCGTTGCAGAGCGAAAACGAGAGGTATTCCAACTCCATCGCCATGTTCTCATTTCGTAGGTAAACGTCATCAGGCACCTTCAGGTTAATCGGAGCGAAATTCAGTATGGCCTTTATTCCCGCCCGGACAACGTCATCGACAATCATCTGCGCTACTAATGACGGTACAGCAATCACTACTATCTCAATCTTGCTGTCCCGCAGTTCCGTAACAATATCATCAGCGTCTGAGACAATGATGCCCTTATGATTCGAACCTATCTTGCGCTGGTCGTTATCGAAGATCTTCCTGATCCTGAAACCTTGCTTCTGGAACTCTTTGTACGAGACAAGCGCTGAGCCAATGTTACCGACGCCGACAAGAGCCACGCTCCACGATCGGTTAATCCCTAGGATTTCGGCAATCTTGTCGCGAAGCTCTGTGACCGGGTATCCGAGTCCTCTGGTTCCAAAAGAGCCGAAAAACGACAGATCTTTCCTGACCTGTGCAGGTGTAAGCTTCTCTCTCTTCGCCAACTCCTTGGAGGATATGGTTTCGTAGTTCTCTCTCTCAAGCCGATTGAGCGCGCGGTAATAGATCGAGAGACGATGTATTGTCGATTCAGATATTCTTAGTTGTGGCTTAACCATCGATTCTCCTCTGAAGGTCACTCCGACAAACGGTATTTGTTGTGAAACGTTTCACAACCGCAGAATGTAATCGGATTCGAGATGTCTGTCAAGCGAAAAAGGCTGGGGATTCTGTTGGCCGCCTCCACCCATCCTGGCAGGCTCATTCCGAAAATGGGGAGGCTCTGAAGTATAATCGACTACATGAATCCGTTATCGAAATGTCAGGGATATAACTGGTGCCGGTTCTTAACCTCTCAGAGGTACACCTTCATACCTGCGCGACGGCAGTTGCCGAGGGTGCGGGCGCGTGATTCTTATGCGTAGCCGAAGCTCAGGACTGCTTCATCTTTGCTCTCGTAGATGTCGAATACCTGCGCGAGTCTTGTGATAGTCACGATCTTTTCGATTTTTTGGGTCAGGTTGGCGAGTTTAAGCTCGCCGTAATTGCGCTTGAAACAGTTGTAGTGGTGAATCAGGGTACGGATTCCGGCAGAACTGATCCAGTCACAATCGCCCAGATCGACGACAGCCCTGTTGTGCCCGCGACCGATGGCTGCGTACAGCTTGTCATCGAGGCAGTCGGCCTCATCATGGCCGGATATTCTGCCTTTGACATAGAGTACGATTACCCCATCATGCGTACTGGTAGTTACCTTCATCTTTTCCTCCCTGCATCTATGACAAAAAGATACAATTTTCTAATCACAAGGCAAAAAGACCGTCCGGAGGAATCGAATGTGTATCTCTGTCAGAGCGTCGAACCGGCGCCGTCCTCTATGCAATAATAACTACGTTACCAATATAATACATGTTCCGAAATTGCAAACCACTTTCTGCACACTGTGCCCGCATTTTCTTCATCTTCTCACTCCGGCCAAGCCATCAAACTCGAAAGACTCATGAACGCAATCAACTGTCATTCAGGACGTTAACTGCTCTAACACGCGCAACCAGAAGGCGGAAAATCCACCAAACGGCTGACATACATAGACTGCTCTATAGGGCAGATCACTCCTTACAAGTGCGCGCAGTGGCTCTGCCTGCCCTGAGACTGCGAAGGGTGCCGCTGCGCTTGTACGCTACGACGACATATCATCGATGTAAGCTGTTATCGCTGTCGATGTACTGTCCAATAATTGGCCCATACTATCCATAATCTCGGCCAAGCCTTGTATGTTGATATGCGTGAGATTGGGCAGTGATGGGTTCCCCTTTTTGTCGACAGGATAACGGAATGCGGTAGAGCCTGGATCGGTTTCACTAAACTGTTTGATACCTTTTT
>DAOVLC010000355.1 GCA_030631455.1 Candidatus Zixiibacteriota bacterium | reverse complement strand
CTTGTCAATAAGCTAACCGATGCTGTTGCAATGCATTAAGGTCGTCAATAGGCAATAATCGACTTTTTCTGACGATTCTTGCGCTCCTGTCGGAACAAAACTTAGCGACCACAGTTTAACAGTAATGATAGTTGTTAGTAACAAGTGAGAGGACAATGACAACAGCTAAGTTCCAGAGAAATACGCCACAGCGCAAGGTTATATTGGCGGAATTGAGGAAAACACATTCGCACCCGACCGCAACGGAACTGTATGAGATTGTCCGCGAGCGTCTGCCGAAGATCAGCCTCGGGACTGTCTACCGCAATCTAGAACTGCTTACCGAGATGGGAGCCATCAGGAAACTGGAGATACTCGGAAAAGAGGCTCGGTTTGATGGGGATCTGAGCAAGCACTATCACGTTCGGTGTGTGCGATGTTCTCGCGTGGATGATCTTGTGGGGGTCCATCCCGAGCAGACAACAGAAGAATCCGGAGATGTGAATGGCTGGAAGATTCTGGAGCGCCGAGTTGAATTCGTCGGAATTTGTCCTGAGTGTCAGCACCTGGGTGAAACAGGTGTCAATTGAAACGAAATATACAGACAATACATACAGGTAACCGAGCGTAACTTGAGGGCGAAGAGATGTCTACGAAAGAGGTTCAAGAACAGATTATTTCCAACATGAGAAGCTGGCAGAAGGTGGAGAATGCCTCTGTCGCATCGACAGGCAACGTAATCGAAATGACCGAGAATCCGATCGTCCGGCTGATAATGGAGATCATCCAGCGAGATTCTCAGATGCATTACCGTGTTCAGGAGTTGATTGCCGAGAGTCTCGAATCAAAGACTGTCACCCTGACTCCGGAAGAGCTCGCCAAAGTCTGGGATAAGATCGAGAAACACATTGAGATCGAGGAAAAGACTGTCGAACTCGCAAAGGAAACTTTGGGGGTGCTTAAAGGCAAGAAAATGGTTGTTCAGGAATACCTGATCAACTATCTTCTGATGGACGAGAACAAGCACAACAAGATTCTTGACAGCCTCGGCATGATTAAGAAAGGAATGTACCCATACGGTTAAACAGGCCGTCGGTTAGGACAATACAGACTGTATGTCGTTAGCTTAAGGATGACACAGGAGTTAGAAATGTCACAGTTAGTAACTAAAGAGGCACCCGATTTTACAGCACAAGCGGTGATGCCTGATAATTCATTCGCGGACCTGAAGCTCTCATCGTATCGAGGGAAGCATGTTATTCTATTCTTCTATCCCCTCGACTTCACATTCGTATGCCCGTCGGAGATAATAGCATTCGACAAGGAACTCTCGAAGTTCAAAGAGAAGGGCGCCGAGGTTATCGGAGTTTCGGTAGACTCACACTACACACATCTTGCCTGGAAGGAAACCCCGGTTTCCAAGGGTGGCATTGGCAAGATCGAGTATCCGCTGGTCTCCGATCTAAACAAGAACATTTCGCGAGACTATGGAGTGCTTGTCGATGATTCGGTAGCGTTGCGCGGGCTGTTTCTGATCGACAAGGAAGGTATCGTCCGCCACGCCGTGGTGAATGATCTATCACTCGGGCGAAGCACCAATGAAGCACTGCGGATGCTAAGCGCTCTTCAGTTCACGGAAGAGTATGGCGAAGTCTGTCCTGCTAATTGGGCTGAGGGTGAGGAAGCAATGAAGGCAACCGCTGAAGGTGTTGCAGAGTATCTGTCAAAACACGCGGTTTGATGAACAGCGGTATGAGATTCACTAGGAAGATGTCAGTGCAGGAATACCTGTTCGACAATCTCTTGATTGACGAGGTGAAACGCAACAAGGCAATGGAGAATCTTGCCACCGTCAAGGAGCGTATATATCCGTACTGATGATAGGATGTCTGAGATAAGACAGATTCAGGAAGTTGCAATCGACTGTCTCATAGCTCGAACATATGGGAGGTGTCTATGCCGGATGAACCAGTTGGATGTGCCAGACCAACCGGGAAAGTAGTCGGTGAGATTGCTGAAAACGAGGATCGGCTCGAAAGCGATCCAGGAGTAGGAGGAAAGAGTATGATCATGGTTAGAGTGGGCGGAAAAGCTCCCGATTTTGAGGCTCCCGCGTACCACAAAGGGAAGTTCATAAACGTAAAGCTTTCTGATTACTCAGGGAAGTGGGTACTACTATGCTTCTATCCGGGTGATTTCACTTTCGTTTGACCGACAGAGTTGTCAGCGGTCGCTGGCAGGTTCGATGAACTCCAGAAACTCGGTGTTGAAGTTCTATCGGTCTCGACTGACAGCACATTCGTGCATAAGATTTGGGAAGAGGAAGAGCTTTCGAAAATGACTAAGGATGGAATTCCCTGGCCGATGGTTGCTGATGGTGCGGGTAATCTTGGCAAAGTCTACGGTGTCTATGACGAAGGAAACGGCGTCAATATTCGAGGTCGTTTCTTGATTGATCCTGACGGTGTGGTTCAGGCAATGGAAGTCATGACGCCTCCAGTTGGTCGCAAGATCGAAGAGACGATACGCCAGGTACACGCTTTCCAGCACGTTAGAAAGACAAAAGGTGCGGAGGCGTGCCCGGCAGGATGGGAACCGGGCAAGAAAACGTTGAAACCCGGGCCGGATCTGGTTGGCAAAGTCTGGAAAAAGTGGCAACCCGAGTAGTCTCAACCTGGGTACAACAGCTTCAGGGGACAGGAGCGTGGCATAACTGTTATGGAGGATGAAATGACTTTCGAAGAAGCGATTATGATGGCGATTGAATACGAAACAAAGGTTCGGGACGCTTATCTGAATTCAGTTGATGACATAGCAGACAAAGCCGGCCAGCGGCTTTTCAAAGTTCTCGGCGAGGAGGAACAGGGTCACATCGATTACCTGCGGACCAAGCTTGAAGAGTGGCAGTACTCCGGCACGGTATCAGCTGCGAAGCTTGAGACTGCCGTCCCTCCGGCGGAAATCATCGAGGCCGGAGTGAGGAAGCTCGATGACCATCTGTCTGAACGCGATT
>DAOVLC010000177.1 GCA_030631455.1 Candidatus Zixiibacteriota bacterium | reverse complement strand
GGTCAACATCAAATCCGAAGTATTCTGAGATTCGCAGGTCATAACTCAGTGTGTCAATTGTGACACATCGCCCTGTGTTCCGGTGCATCAATCCCCCAGATCGCCGATATTGTGGGCTTCACGAGTGCATTATGCCTTGCCAAATGCTGCTTTTCGGTTATATTGACACTAATAGCGGATTCGCGCTACTTTCGGAGCGAACATCGCAGAGATTACTTCTTTGCTCAGAAAGCACGGAGACATCATGAAAAAGCTTCAAAAGACCTCAGCACTCGTCATATTTGTATTTCTATCTTTGAATGTGAGCCTCTACGCTGACGAAATCACTGAAGATGAACTCGCACGATGGCAGGAAATCGGCATGAACCACAGGAGCACCACCCCTCCAACCGGGGAGTTACGCAATCCAGCCGAATGGGAGACTTCGCAGGGCGTTATCATCCGCTACCCACTCGGTATATCTTACTCGCTCGTCGCCGAGATGTCGGAAGACATGATCGTATACACTATATGCACTAGCGGGTACTACAGCCAGGCGGTGAGCAACTACACGTCACAGGGCGTAAACATGGAAAACTGTGAGTTTATTCTGGCCAGTACGAATACCCACTGGACTCGCGACTACGGCCCCTGGTTCATATTCACAGACGATGAGATGGGAATCGCAGACCATATCTATAACAGGCCGAGGCCTCTGGACGACGTCATTCCGCAGACGATCGGTGCAGAATGGTCGATGTCGGTCTACGGGATGGACCTCATAGCTACTGGCGGCAATCACATGTCGGATGGCCTCGGCATGTCGATGTCCACCCAACTCACCTATTATGAGAACTCATTGAGCGATGACGAAGTCGATTCCATCATGCTCGCTTATCTTGGCAATGACTTCACAGTTCTCGACTACACGGAGACCGGTGGGATTCATCATATAGACTGCTGGGCGAAGATGCTCGACCCGACGACGATTCTGATCAAGGATGTCCCGTCAGGTCACTCGAGCTACACAAGGCTGAATCAGAGAGCCGAGTTTCTCTCGCAGCAGATAAGCCCATGGGGAGAGCCATATACTATCGTGAGAGTCTATTCCGGTTATGATGAACCATATACGAATTCGCTAATCCTTGGCAAGAAGGTATTCGTACCAATGGACGGAACGTCGTGGGATGACGACGCGATCCAAACATATCAGGATGCAATGCCCGGCTACGAAATCCTCGGTTTCTACGGCTCCTGGTTAAGCGACGACGCGATTCACTGCCGAGCGATGGGAGTTCCTGATCGGGAAATGCTGTTTATCAAGCACGTTCCTCTGCATGATACCGGCGACACGCTGAATGACAGGCTCGTGACAGTGATTATCGAGGATTGCTCGAATACCGGAAAAGTCTCGGACTCGCTCAAGATTTACTATAGCGTTAATGACGGCGCTTATACTTTCGCACCTCTCTACTCAACCGCTGATCCTGATTCATTCTACGGGCATATTCCTGTTCAGGGACCCGGCGATCAGGTTGCCTACTTCATCAAGGCAGCCGACTATTCGGGGCGTGTGGAAACTCACCCGTATATCGGCGAACCGGGCGCGCACAGGTATGAGATGATCTATGTCAATAACCCACCTGAAATAGCGGAGATATCTCCCAAGGATGTCGATGAGGGTCAAAATCTCACATTTCAGGTTTTCGCCAGCGATCCTGACGGCACAACGCCTGACATCATATGCGAGAATCTACCAGACAATGCGGATTTCACTGATTACGGCGAGGGCAGCGGCACATTCGAGTTTGACCCAGACTATACGCAGGCAGGCACATATTACCCAATGTTCATAGCGTCTGACGATTTCGATACTGATACCGTGGTTGCCACGATTACGGTCAGCAACGTGAATCTGCCGCCGGAGCTTACGGAAGTACTGGCAAAAGAGGTCGACGAGGGGCAGAATGTCTCCTTCTTTGTCTTTGCGGATGATCCCGATGGGACTACGCCGGATCTAAGGGCGGAAGACCTCCCACCAAATGCGAGTTTCGAAGATCAGAACAACGGTAGCGGCTCATTCGAGTTCGATCCTGATTATACGCAGGCTGACATCTACTATGTCACCTTCATCGCTGAGGACGGCGAGCTTGCGGCTGACACGATTCAGGTCACGATAACGGTACACGATGTCAATCTGCCGCCATCAATCGATCCTCCTGACGGCACACTTCTTTGCAGGACAGGGGACGATTTCGGATTCTATCCGGACTACGAGGATCTTGATGATCCGGTTGTAACTATATCCTACGACTTGTACCCGGGTTGGATGACCGTTTCAAATGATTCGCTCGTCGGCACCACTCCGGATGATACATCGATGACCACGTTCCGGGTAATAGTGGCGGATGAAGCCGCGGCTGACAGTGCGGATGTAACGCTATTCGTGTGGGCATGCGGGGATGCCAATGGTGACGGATCTGTCGATATCGATGATGTCGTCTGGCTGATCAGCTACATCTTTTCAGCCGGCTCACCGCCGTACCCGTATGAATCGGGCGATGTAGATTGCCAGAGCGGTATCGACATTGATGACGTGGTTTACCTGATAGGTTACATATTCAGCCAGGGCCCCGAACCATGCATTGATTGCCCGTAGGGCATTAAACGAAAATTGTAGATTTGTCTTGAACGCGCGAGGGTTTATCCCTTGCGCGTTTTCTTTGGTGTTCTGTGAGCGAAACGAAATGGGATTTTTCCAACGAAAAAGGCGGTTCGAAGAACCGCCTTTCGTAGTCAAAGAAGATAGCTTCTAACGCCAGCCGCCACGGATCTTTTTCATGTAAGCAGCGGTCTTGTGCAGACCGAGACCACCAGCTTTACCCTGGACTGAGGAAAGCGAACGGCCGAGTTTCTTTGCAACGTCCTTGGTAGGAGTGTCGCGATAGATCTTCCGCAGAGTCTTGATCTCAGTCGGTGTCCATGGTTTGAATTTGAACGTCCGACGGGTGCTCGTGCGTGAGCGCGTACGCGGGCTGGTGCGGCTTCCGTACTTTCTTACGTTGCGGCCGCGGGCGATGCGACGACGGTTAGTGCGTCTTACCATGTCATTCCTCCTTATGCCTGTAGCAAGGATGAGAAATCGGTCCCGGACTTAGGTTGCTTCAGAAGAGGCCTCGTCGACCTTCCTCCCAACATCCAGGATCAATTCCCGGGTTTATTTTAGTCTCTATTTTCTTCGGCCTTTTCTTCAAAAGCTTTAGAATCTCTGCTCTAATCTGTTGCCCTCTAAGCCCTTCCCCAGCCAACCGCAAGAAAGCTGCTTGTTTCTCGATCCGAGCCTGTAAGCGGCTGCTATATACAGAGTTGCAGAATCGCCATTGATTCTATCACCATAACGCCAATCATCCCTGCTTGAATATGGTAAGAAATGTCTAAAACTCGAACATTGAGCCACATCACAAACTCATAGATACTGCGACAATGAATTGGGCAACCTGTGGATGTACTGTCGAGGCAATGTTTGGATGCGACAAAGTCTGATGTTGACATTGACTCGCCACTCACGATCGCGTACTATACTCAAGAGAACTTCGACTAACGTGCCGAAGCGTTGAGTAGCCACGTGTACGCCTGTTACAGGAACAAATGTGATGAGTGTTATCAAGATCGAAGTCATGAAGGGTGACATAACCGAGTCAACATGCGACGCAGTTGTCAATGCTGCCAACAACTATCTTTGGATGGGTGCAGGTGTTGCAGGTGCTATCAAGCGAAAAGGCGGACAGGTAATCGAGGATGAAGCCGTCGCGAAAGGTCCAATCGATCCGGGAGAAGCAGTGGCAACCACTGCTGGTGCACTCGGGGCGAAATATGTCATCCATGCTGCCGGTATGGGTCAGGACCTGCGAACATCGGAAGAACTTATTCGTAAATCGACAGAGTCATCCCTTAGAGTTGCAGATGAGCTAAAGCTGAAATCGGTTGCATTCCCAGCGATCGGAACAGGTGTGGGCGGATTCGATGCGGCTGAATGCGCGAGAATCATGATTGGGGCTGTTCGGGATTTCGAGCCTGAATCAGTGGAAACAGTCGTATTCTCTCTGTTCGACGAGCCTGCCAGAGACGCCTTCGAGAAGGCAGCAACAGAAATCACTCGATAACAGTGTTCGAAATTACAACAAACGCATCCTGTTGAAGTAATCCTTTGTGGCGCTCATCACCTTCGGGGATAAAAGCAATGTGCTTATAAGTGTCGGGATTGCCATCAATGCGAATGCGGTGTCGAGAATGTTGATGACGATATCCTGAGACCAAATTGATGCGAAGAACAGGCTGACGATGTAGACATAGACATACATACTGCCGAACTTGTAGCCAAACAGGTATCGCGAGCATTTCTGGCTGTAATATGAATATGAGATCATCGTGGAGACAGAGAACATGATAATTATCACTGTCATGAGATATCTCCCGAGCCCCGGTATCAGCTTCTCGAACGCGCTAACCGTCATCACAACCGAGTCATCGGTAGCCGCAACGCCCGATGACAAAATCACCAGCGCAGTCATCGTACAGACGAGGTTCGTGTCGAGAAACGGTCCGAGCATTGCGATCAAACCCTCGCGCACCGGCTCTTTGGTCTTCGCAGCGCCATGAGCCATCGGCGCAGTGCCGATTCCCGCTTCGTTGGAAAAGGCCGCCCGCTTGATACCATTGACGAGCACCTCCCTGAACACGATGGCCGTTCCGCCACCTATGAGCGCCTCGCCGCCGAATGCCGCGGTGACGATGAGCTTCAATATCCCCGGTACTTCAGCGATATTGCC
>DAOVLC010000270.1 GCA_030631455.1 Candidatus Zixiibacteriota bacterium | reverse complement strand
TGCGTCGCTCGAAGAACTCAAGGTATTCGTGCAGTGCCCGGCTGATCTTCCGGACAGGATCGGCGGTTGCTACGGAGATTTCTTTCATCCGAGTTCGAAGCTCAGTGAAACCCGCGCATACGACCCCCATCAGAAGGGCTTCCTTGTTGTCGAAGTAGTTATAAATGGTGCCCTTGGAGACACCAGCTCTCTCCGCTATCGAGGCTACGTCTGTATTGTAGTAGCCTTTCCTGGCGAATTCTGTCTCCGCGGCTCTTATAATCTGCTTTCGGCGCTTCTCTCGAACCGCCTCTGTATCCTGAACTCTCGGAATGACAACCTCGTAAATCGAGTCATCGGTCGGATTTCTTGACCGACCGGTCAGTCAGTTTATCAACTTAATTGAACGCTGGGCGTTTGTCAAGCTTTCATATAATTCACGCACAGGAAAATAGGAGAAATAACCGAACGACTAACGGTTTGACAGGCAGAACCTATGCGGCGGAGCTATATCCACTTCCGTTTTCTGAAGAACAGGAGCAGGCCGGTTACGATTACGATAATTATCACCCACACAAAGATATAGCCGTACTCCCAGTTGAGTTCCGGCATGAATTCGAAATTCATCCCGTAAAGCCCGACGATAAATGACGGTGGAAGCAGTAACGCGGTGAATATCGTAAGGAATTTCATAATCTCATTGGTCCGGGTCGATACGTTCGAATAGTAGACCTCGAGCGATGAGTTCAGGGCATCGCGGTGCTCGTCGGCCTCATCGGAGATTCGCGCGAGGTGGTCGCGAATGTCGGAATAGTAAATGGCCGTCCCTTCCCCGATTAACGAGAATTTCGCCCTCGCAAACTGGCCGACTATTTCTTTGAGCGGAGCAACAGTTCGCTTCACCTGAAGCACATCTCGACGGATGGTGAATATACGCTTGACAATCTCCGGGTCCGGATCCTCGAAGACATCGTCCTCGATCTTGTCGGTTTCGTGTTCGATCACACGGAGAGTTTCAAAATAGGTGTCTGCGAGATGATCCAGAAGTGTGTGCAGGAAAAAATCCGATCCGCGAGATATGAATCTCTCGTCTTTGTGCAATCGTTCGAAGACTTTATCGATAATATCCAACGGCTGAAAGTGAACGGTGACAACACAGTTCTTAGTTAGAAACAGCCCGATCTCCTTGAATGGCAACTCGTCTTCCCCACCGGGACGACCGCTCGCGACGATGAACACGACGAAAAGATAGTCATCGTAGTCATCGACCTTTGCGCGCGACATCTCGGTCAGGACATCCTCGATTGCCAGCGGATGGAATTTGAAGTCATGAGTCAGGATAAACGATTCCTCATCGGTCGGCTGCGACAGATCGACCCAGAAGACATGATCGGGTTTGGACAGGAGTTCGGAGAAATTCAGCATCCCCTGAATCTCACGTCCGCCATCATCCGGATTCCAAACAAACGAGCTAATCATATTATCCCATATCCCATATCCAAAAAGCTCCCCAAAAAGAACTCAGACAATATATGTTGTTGTGGAAATTAGGCAAATGGTTTAAGAATGAAAAGGTCGGCGCCTAAAACGTCAGGTCTCTTCGTTCAGATTTGCCGGACTGCCTGTCCTGAGCTTTCGAAGGGCGAGATCAGAGCTATCTGAATTCGACTCTACTTGCTTGATTGCAGGGTCGGCCTTTTCATTTTCCTGGCTCGTTCCGCTATCTCGGCTACCGCTTCGATCGCGGTATCTATGTGTTCTTCCGTGTTGAAGGGTCCGACTGCGAATCTGACCCCGCCGTGTATTTTCGTTATTCCGAGTTGTTCGTGCACCAGAGGCGCGCAGTGCAGGCCTGTCCGTGTGGCGATGTCGAAATCGACATCAAGCATTATCCCGACATCCCCCGCCTCCAGACCATCGACATTGATAGTCAGCGTGGCAATGTGATTTTCCATGCTATCACAGCAGTATATTATCACACCGTCGATTTCTCTGAAGCCGTCCACCAGCTTCTGCGCGAGTTTGATCTCATGGGCGTAGATGCTCTCGACACCACCGCGCTCCTCCATCCAATCCTGACCGGCCCACAACGATGCAACTCCGGCAGTATTCGGTGTCCCGTACTCCATCCGGTACGGATATTCCTCCAGATGATACGGGAATGCCGAACGGACGCCGGTTCCACCGCTCCTGGTCTGGCGAATATCGAGATGTTTGCGAACGCACAGCCCGCCGATTCCGGTCAGTCCCATCATCGATTTATGCCCGGTGAAAGCGAGCACATCCACATTCATCTCAGTCATATTTATTGGCACCATCCCGGCACTCTGAGAGGCATCCACGGCGAATGGAATTTCCAGTTCTCTGCAGATCGCGCCGATCTCCCCTATCGGCTGGATAGTTCCGATAACATTGGATGCATGATTGACGATCACAAGCTTGGTGTTAGGCTTGACAGCTTTCCTGATTTCATCAGGTTCGACAAAGCCGTCACCGTTGAATGGGACATACGTCGCCTCGACTCCACCATCCCGCACCAGATGATTGATCGGCCTTATGACCGAATTGTGTTCGAGATTCGTGGTGACCACGTGATCGCCATCCGAGAGCAGCCCCTGAATAATCAAGTTGAGCGCGTCGGTGGCGTTGTAGCCGAAGCAGAGCCTTTCAGGGGTAATCTCATCGCCCCCAAAAAATCTCGTGAGACGTTTGCGCAAATCTTCAAGAAGATTGCCTGCTTCAATCGCCTTGTCGAAACCGCTACGGCCGGGATTGACTCCGCACTCACGTATGAAATCGACCACGAAGCTATAAACCCTGTCGGGCTTGGGCCAAGAGGTCGCTGCATTATCGAGGTATATCAAATCTTCCACGGGTGACTCCATCTATGACCAATATCTCAAGTTGTGTTTTCTCAGCAAGTCGGCCATTGTCGCCGCACCCATGCGGATCGTCTTCGGTGTGCCGCATGAGCTAACAGAATATACAAAAAACAAACTCATTAGCCAGAGAAATCAACACTGGCGAGTTTGTTACTCATCTGCTGCGAGGTCTCCGTCCTTCTCATCATCCCCGGTCGTTTTCAGAAGCAGCGTCTGATTTCGTTCGTGCTGATCAGCAAGAAGAAGAGCTCGCAAATCAGGCCAGTCCTCTGCTTCGTAGACGGATTTCATTAGAACGAGTTTACGCACGATCGTGATTCGATCATCGTCTGCTTCAACAGTTACGGCTAAGCTACCGGCTCCGTTATCGATCATTAGGACAGCAGGTTGGTATATTGCTTCGAGCCCCTTCATCTCCAGCCTGATCTCTATCTTCTGGCTCATCTTTGATGGGAGACGAACCGGTGAAGTGCGTTTCTGATGGAAAAGCTGCACATCATCAGGTAGCATCCCTGCAATGCCGTCCGACGGTGCTCCGATCAGCAGCGGAATGCGATCGTAAGCATCAAGGTCTGGCTTCTTCAGTTCGAATTCGAATCCGACGACCACCTTTAGATCATCAAACTGGCTCGGATTGTAACTCGTAACATCTGCGCCGTCGACTATGCTCGAAACCACCGAACCGAGATATAACTTGGTCTCATCTGATAGGCCACGCATTTTCGCGAGGGGGTTGGCAAGTCCGTCGGCTGCGAGGCAACCAGTACCGGAGAACTTCTCACGTTCGGAATCGTACTTCAAATCGATTCTCATATCAAAATCACTTGATTCATCGAAGAGGTCTGAAAACACTTCTTTTATCACTCCTATTAGCACAGATGGTTCGCTGCCGCATTCCAACGACCAGACAGTTCGAGCAAATATCCCGCCGGTGGTAATGCTGATCACATCACC
>DAOVLC010000409.1 GCA_030631455.1 Candidatus Zixiibacteriota bacterium | reverse complement strand
CCCATATCACCGCTGCCCGCAGTGTGAGATTCATACACATCATTCGCGTCTGCATCCTGCCAGTTACCATCGAGATCCATGTAGTACAGATCACAGGGAAACACCGATCCTGAGACTTCAGCCCAAGCCGCGGTGATGTTTCCAACGAGAACGAAGCTGCTGCACGCCAAAGCAGAACGCTCCAGTATCCAGGACTTGATCTCTTCAGGAGTGCCACCAGAGACGGTCTGTGAGAACACCGAGTAACCTTCCGACTGAAGATCACTGATATATTGATTTAGACCCGGAGTTATCTCAGAGTTCAGATCTGCATCAATCAGGATTGATATGTTCTGTTCCCCAAACTTGGGTGTTGCTTCAAAGCGTGCAGATGCTGAGAACTCTGCAGGAATGCGAGGATGGCTTTCAAGGTACTCTTGATAAGTACCCGGAAGTTCACCATGAGGCGAATACCATTGAAGTTTCTCTATGAATCTGCCGTCCTGCTCTCTATCAGCAGCGACAGATATGTTCCTTGATCCGGAAGTGTCCACTGCATGGATGCTCTCCTGCGCGATTGCTGCGTTCGCTGTGAGTAAGAATCCGAAGATGACTGCCAACATACGCATAGCTCAATGTTCCTCCGTAGTGGATTGCATTAGATAAATGTGCCTTTCTCAGTAGTCCATCCCTGAAGGTACGATGCCTGAGAAACCGATACTATAATACCATCATTTATCCTGTTGTCAAGTGCAAACACTCCGTGTGGGCGCATGGCTCACCGAAGCTTGCTATTGGAACACCGAGAGCATATCGTATGGGCGACAACGTCACCGCCAGCAAGCAGATTTCTTGCTCTTCAACAATCAGGCACACCGTCATCATCAGGGTCACCCGGAGGCGGGCCGCCGGAGAAGATGTATGCGATCAAATAGACGACATCGTCAATATCCACATCTCCTGAGCAGTCGGCATCACCCGCGGCATAAGGCACAGGTGCAGGCCCACCGGAGAAGATGTAGGCGATGAGATAAACCACGTCGTCTATGTCAACTTCACCGCTTCCGTCAGCGTCACCGTAATTGAGCTGATAGTACGCGACTACGGTGAAATCAAAATCAGACAAGTACTCAGGCGTCTGCCCGACATATCCAACGACATAGAACTTGTTGTCAGAACCTACTACAACATCATAACCATAATCTCGCCCATCACCCGGCCCGTTAAATCTCGCAACAAACGCCTCAGTGCCGTCGGGATAATACTTGACAGTAGCCCAGTCCGCCAATTCGCCAGCCTCGTAACTACTCCGCCCGGTCACAAAGACATTCCCGCTTTGGTCAAGGCACATACCGATTGCCCAATCGGAGCCATCGGGACCCGGCGAGTAGTATATCTTTCGCCAGAGTCGGTCGCCGTCTGGATTGTACTTGAGCGTCACATAATCACGCTCGTTGGTGCCGTAACTCGTACCCGTAACGTAGATGTCCCCTGTCTGATCGATAATGACCTTACATGGTTTATCCTGGTAGTTTATAAGGCCATCGTATCTTCTGGTCCAGAGTGTGTCTCCCGAAGGACTGTATCTGATCGTCAAGTAATCTTCCATGAACGGCTGGACATGGATCTTCGTATGACCGGTGGCGCAGGCATACCCGGATGCATCCACATCAATCGATAGGCCTATGTCATCTCGGACACCGTGATAGATCGATGACCAGAGTTCGTTCCCGTCGCTGTCGTATGCCACGGTTACGAAATCCCAGAGGTACGCGCCAGCATCGCTTTGACCGGTTACATAGACATTGCCTGAAGGATCTACGGCAACATCGTTTGCGTAATCATGCCCGTAGCTGTCGTGGCTGTACGTGCGCGCCCAGGCGGTGTCGCCGTTGGGATAGTGCTTGATGGTGAGATAGTCAGTGCCGGTTGTGCCGTCGATATAGGCATATCCCGTAGTGTAAACGTTTCCGGAAGCATCCAGAGAGATGGCATTTCCACGTCCGCCACCAAAGGTGAAACTCCAATCGACATCGCCATCGGTGTTCATCTTGATCGTAGTGTAGCCGTCACCGGTCATGAACACCTCGCCGGCATCGTTAACCACCATATCGAAGACTTCACCACCTTGCTGGCGGAACCAGGCAATGTCCCCGTTGGGATAGTACTTGATTACAGTCCAGCTCGGTGCGCCGCAGGCGTAGATGTTACCGGCAGCATCGATCCCGATACGTTTGGCGACGTCCATTTCGGTTTCGTCGTAGTAGCGGGCCCAGAGCGTGTCGACCGTCTGAGCAGCCGCAGGGGCAACGATACAAAGTGATACAATCAGCGCGATAACCTTGGTTACCATAAGGCACCTCCTCAAGCGGGCAGTAGGACTGCCCTGATGTTAAGATTCAAGAATCCGGCACAATTCGCATCACCAGATTCATGAGTCAGCTTGAGTAGCTCAATCCTCGAATTCGCGGAGCGAACTGAGAAACCTGACTGTTCGGGCGATACTGATTGATGCTCTCCTCCTAATCATAACCTGTCAGATTAGACACATTAATCAATCAACGATTTTCTCTCTCGGAAAGATAGTTTTGCTGTGTAGAATGTCAGTGCTTGGTCAAATGTGAGACTGTGCACGATTCAGAACCGTGGTTACCCCGGTAACCCACGGTATCTGTTCCTGTTGACATTCCCCGGTGTCT
>DAOVLC010000035.1 GCA_030631455.1 Candidatus Zixiibacteriota bacterium | reverse complement strand
TCTCTTGAACGCAGCGTTGGACACCTCAAACGCAACATCATCCTTCGCTCCAAGGGTTCCAAACCACGGGTAAGTCTGACGAAGCCCGAATCGTTGCTCCTGGGGGCCGACACGTGTCTCGACGTTTTCAATGAATCTGCCATAAGATATCATCGGATCCGGTAATGCTCCTGCGTATCCTGACTTTTCCAGTTGCGCGATCCATTGGTAGTATGATGCTCTCACCTCAGGGTTGTTCTTCGCTGCATACGAAACGTAGTGCGACAGTCCGCCGTCGGGATTGAATGCGGAGAGGCTTCCATCACTATCAAAGATGTATGATAGCGAGTCAGCGACGCTTCTAGCTTGGTTCCTGTCCATCCCAACCAGGTTGGCTGGCGACAATGCAAGAGCCAGAACAATGATAATGGCCATATGTACACATGTTATGGCCAATACTGAAGTCGCATTTGGCAATGACTTGTTCATTTTCTCATCAAATCCTTTCATTACCCGTCCGATATATCAAATAGTGTGCCAAGTCGCTAATCGCATGAACTACAATATCTTAAAAACTCACAGGAGAAAATGCTCCACAGATGGTGTAGATTATTCTTTATTGTTCACGAATATTCTTCATTTTTCAACTATCAAGGGTTATATTTATGCGTTGATAGGTTGTTGCTGTCGAGGTAGACTGAGGAGAAGCCAATATCTGACTTACGGTTGGAGTCCAGTTGGTCAACTCAATCTAAGCACGGCACACCAATTGCGTATGATCTTGTAGAAATGAGGAGAGTGAATTGTTTTTGACACCGGGAGATAAGAGAATCAAGATATCGATACTTGCAGCACTTTCGGCACTCACACTTGGGATTCATTATGGTTGGGTGCTTGAGCCGATCTTTGGGCACGTACACTGGGTTCATGCTATCCACGGCAGGTTCTGCTACATACCGATAGTGATAGGCGCTTCCTGGTTCGGGCTACGTGGTGGACTCTTCACGGCGACGGCGATTTCCGCACTTGTCCTCCCACTCATTCTTGGGTCTGCTCTCAACGTTCATGATCTAGTTGGTGAGTTGGTCGAGATTGTATTTTACTTCGCCATTGCGATTCTGGCGGGCGCGTTGATTGATCGGCAGATGTCCGCCAGAAGTAAACAGGCGGAAACCCAGCTCCAGCTTGAGCGCTCTCAAAAACTATCGACAGTCGGGCAGATAGCCGCTGGCGTGACTCACGAGATAAAGAACCCGCTCGCGTCGATCAAGGGTGCATTCGAGATAATGAGTGATGAAACCACATCCGAGCCGGAGAAGGAAGAATTCAGACAGATTGTGTCCAGAGAGATAAAAAGAATCGACAGTTCAGTGACTGAGTTTCTTGAATTCGCAAGACCAAGGGAAACGAAACTCGAGAAGCTTGATCTGGTGGAGGTTTTGAGGGCGAGTCTCAGGCAGATTGAGGCGCAAGCTTCTGCTGCCGGCATTAAGCTGATTGACGATTTCGAGACCGGACTCAGAATCAAGGGAGACAAGGAGAAAATCCATCAGATGATGCTCAACCTGCTTTTGAATGCCGTTAGTGCCTCTGAAAAGGGAACTACTATTAGTGTATCACTTAAGAAACAGAACTCCGACTCAGCAGTTGTTACGGTTAAGGATAAAGGCAGGGGGATCAGCGAGAGTGATCTTGAGAGAATCTTTGAGCCATTCTTTACGACGAATCCATCCGGAACAGGACTCGGGATGGCGATTGTTAAGTCTATTGTTGATAGTCACAACGGAGAAATAGCCGTGCGTAGCGAAGAGAGAGTGGGAACTGAAGTAGAGATTCGCATACCGTTAATCAAGAGCTGAATTAACTATGAATGTCTTGTTGGCAGATGATGATAATGCACTGAGGCGCGTGATTCAATTCAAGCTTCAGAAGAAAGGATACGAGGTCACCGCCGTGGAAAATGGCGAGGAAGCCCTCAAGGAGCTTAGGAAGCGGTCATTTGATCTTCTCATTGCCGATATCAGAATGCCGAAGGTTGATGGTATTCAATTGCTGGAGGAGTCGAGTGGGATTCAGCCAGATATCAAGGTAATTCTGATGACAGCATACGCTACCGTTCCGCAGGCGGTGCAGGCAGTCAAATTGGGAGCGTTTGATTATCTAACGAAACCGTTCGATGATGATAAACTTTTCCTGATAATCGACAAGGCATTTCAGTTCAAGAAGCTCGAGAAGGAAAACACATTGCTGAAGAGTCAGCTGCGGGAATGGACCGGGTCAAAGAGCATCATCGGCGTTTCGAAGGCATTCAAGGAGATGATGAGTGTGGTGGAGAAAATCGCCCCAACGGATGCATCGGTACTGCTTTCCGGCGAATCGGGCACAGGCAAGGAAGTCGTGGCTCGTGCGATTCATTCGAGGAGCGCACGATCGGGAAACAGCTTCGTTGCGATCAACTGTGCTGCAATCCCAAGAGATCTGATCGAATCCGAACTGTTCGGCCATGAGAAGGGCGCATTCACCGGGGCTGTTAAGAATAAGAAGGGGAAATTCGAACTGGCTGACGCCGGGACACTGTTGCTGGATGAGATCAGCGAGCTTGGAATCGATCTACAGGCGAAATTGCTGAGGGCTATTCAAGAGCGAGTGATCGAGCCTGTTGGCTCGGAGAAATCAATCGAAGTTGACGTAAGACTGATCGCAACCAGCAACGTTAACCTGAGAGAGCGAGTGGCATCGGGTAAGTTTCGAGAGGATCTCTTTTATCGATTGAATGTAATCCCGATCATCGTCCCTCCACTTCGAGAGCGTAGGGAAGACATACCAATCCTGATAAAGGAGTTCATTCGGAAACATGGGGGCGGCCAGAACATCAAACTTGCACCCGAACTGATGAAGACATTAAGAGAACATCGTTGGCCGGGGAATGTCAGGGAACTGGAGAATCTGATCGAACGAATGACAATTCTGCGAAGCGGTGATGTTCTCACTGGAGATGACCTTCCGGAAGACTTCGGTGCGCTTGATTCAGTCAACGGCAATGTTGCAGAGAATGAGATCACGAATCATATGACTTATCAGGAAGCTGAAGAGATGTTGGTCGTAAATGCTCTGAATCGATTCGGCTGGAACCGGACTAAGGCGGCCAAGTATCTCAATATCCCTCGGCACGTGCTTATCTATCGCATGAAGAAATACAGCATCACGGAAGCCGCACGGGAGTGAATGTAACGGTGTAGGCCAGTAGCAACAACGCAACGAAGGCGTCTCTGACCGCGTTATATCAGAATGTCTTTCTCCCAGCCAAGTTTGATCAGCTCGATTTTGTTGAGATCGCTCGTGCCGAGTTTGTGCCTCGTGTCGGCGAACATCACATGGTGAGGAGTCGGCCTGATCGGGGAATCTTTCTCGAAATACTCGCGCCGTTTTGCCTGCAGCAGATGCAAACCGATTGAGTCGAGCGCAACAGGATCGGTGCCGACCAGCAGACCGTTGTAATTCCAGGTGTATTTCGGATCGTAGTGATGCGGCCCGATACCGTGAAAAAGAGGTGTAAGTAGAACCAGTATGTTCAGTCGCGTCTTGCCCTTTACCACAGGTAGTTCCCAGAGTTTAGCCAGATCGGCGCAGTAGTTGTCGTGGTAATTCGGCGGGTTCGGATCGAACATTATGTAGTTTTTGATTAAACTACCGACTCCTGACCAGTGGTGCGTTCTGATCGGACGGACATTAATCAGAGCGGTTGAATTCAGGAAGACCTTTTGCCTCAGAACACCGCGATCTCCGATATCAATATTTTTCTTGGATACACCAACCTCGAGGATGCGTTTCGTGAGCGCTTTCTCCAGTTCACCGGGTGTCGATGGTGGGCCTGAGACGTTAGACTTGATCCCGACAATATCCTCCGGTTTGATCATCAGCTTCCACGCATCAATCGGTTTCTCTACATCGAAAAGCGCGACCACCGCATCATCCATCATTTTCTGAATCACTGTCGGATTGACAACACCTTTCGCATCGACGGCATCTTTGTGCCTAATCAGAACTGCTCGAACCAGGGGTAGCGCTTTCTCTTCCCCTCCGAATGCAAATGATAATCCCGCGGCTGTGCCCAGAGCGGCACAGGTAGCTCCCCGAATGAAGTCACGGCGTGTGATTGGTTTTTTTTCCATGGCTTTAGGGCTCCTCGTTATCTATATCCGCAAGTCTTTCTTTCGCTGCTCTTATCAGACTAATAGCTGAATCCTGTGTTGGTGCATCAAGAGCAAGGAGGATAAATGTCGATTCCAGTTTGGCTGCCACCCACTTGTCATCCTCGATCTGAGCGAGGTCTGAGCTATCCGCCTCAGGTATGTATGCTTCTCTGAAACTGCTCATTGCCTCTTTTGCGAGTTTCTCATCGGGATAGCGGATGCAGATCAGGAAACTCCGATGCGGCTCGTACTGGGCAATTACGGCCTCGGTCTTCTCGTTGAGCTTCAAGATATTCTGGTCGGCAAGGTAGTAATGGTAGTTCAGCGATGTATACAGATGGAAATAGCGAACACTCAACTGATCCAGCCTGTCCAGAGGCAGGCATTCCAATATCGCCGGTTTCGGCCCTGTGTTCAGAATCAGCTTGTCGATTTTGCCTGCAATATCATACGCCGCTTTCTTAGTCTCGGGAGTCTCCCGCATTGCAGTAATGCAGACAAAGTAGCGGTTCTTCCAGAAACACAATAGGCCGGGTTGATGTGTTGCTCCCTGACCCGGGCTGGTATCTTCGCTAAGGCGAGAATGGGTGAAAATCCCGAAGGCATCCTCCGACGTGCTCATGTCAAAAAGCTCAACCGTGATCTCCGGCTGCCCCTCATTGGCCATTCGTTGCACGACCATTTCGCGATAGGCGTACATTCGGTAGACTTCGCCGGCGCCATTCATGTAATCGAAGATCGACTCGCGGTCGTAGAACTTGATCTCACCCTGCGCTGTCCAACCGAGAGATTCGTCAGGCAACAACTGTCGCAGATCCGTTATCATACTGTCCTTATTTGTTGAGTCCACCACTACGGTGACATCAGCGCTGGCAATGGTTGTCAACACGCCGATGATCAGATACTGTAATATACACAATCGCTTAGACAAATCAATCCTCACAACTTATACGTTTCAGGCTTCTTTTGACCTTCGAGATATTTTGTCAATGGATACACGCAATCCTCCGGGAGTTCCTGTCCTGCGAGGCAGAGCAGAGATCTCGATCCGTTGCGGTTGTCGCGATAATTGCGGTCAATAAGACAGCCGTACCGGCAGCTGAGGCATTTCTCAGCCTGAATATTCAATGTGACAGCTGTAGCCGCTGCCACCTCAGCGTCTGCCCTGTCCCAATCCGGTTCGTATCCACCGTCAGTAACTTCGATGTTGTGCAACCTTGTGAAAACGAGCCGGCCTCTGTCGAATGTCGGAACAGAACGGCACAGGATACGGTCACCTTCGCTGAATCTGAATCTTGCCTGTGTTCGATCCGAAAGCCTGGCGAAGCAGACATCGTCGAAAAGATCGTAGTTGACATGGGCGCTGTCGAATATCGCCAGCCAGTTTGTGAACAGGTACCGCTGACGTTTCGGGCTTCCGATTGCTCTAAAATTAGGCTTCACAGCCCTTAGTGTCGCTTCGAGTTCAATCTTTCTGCCGACGATGGTGTCGAGCCAGTAATCGAGGTCTTCGAGTCGAGATCTGAAACTGATGAACTCCTCGTCCGAAATCTTCAGCTTCGGTTGCTGCTGATATTTCTCCTCGAAGAAATGTTTGCAACTGAAACACTTCCTGCCGACATGTTTGAACTTCTTCGGGCAGGCGTGTCCTTTGTCGAGAAGACGGCATTTCCAGATGAACACCATGCATCCGTCAGGATAACATTTCTTCTCATTGAGAATATGGTGTGGCGTCACGACACCGCCGAATCGATGGTGCGACGAGTGCGGACAACTGAATATGTCGGGTCGTTTGTACAGGTTTGTATATATCTTGCGCATGGCCCTCACCTGTGCATAATGCATATATATCATGCGTTAAGCGAGATTCCAAGGTCTAATCTGCCCAACCGACCGGTTGCATATTGAAACAGTTGACAGGTATGCGGTTACCACATCCGCAGTCCGACAGTGTATGGCGACATCCCAATAGAATGCTCCAGAGGGATCGCTTTTGTTCAAGGCTCCACAGACGGGTTCGGGATATTATCTGAGCCGGTACCTTATGGCGCATAATGGCTTAAGTAACGTATCTCACCGCAAAGTCAATTCTGTCCTCTGATGGCACTGCCCTTGCAAATGCATACGAGCGGGACGCTTTCAAGAAAGGTGGATGCGATGAAAGTCAAGTTTACGCTAACTATGGATGATGCAACGGTCTCAGGGGATCAATACGACTCAATCGTGATCGACTGGATTTCAGAGGTTCCGCAGGACGAGGTTCTCCGGATGTCTCAGCAATGGATCACCTCGCAGAATTTCCTGACTCAGAGGATGGTTGGTTTGTCGAGAGTTGGAGAATCTTCCTTGACAATCGAGCCTGTTGAGGATAAGTTGTAACAGTATCTCGGCTGGGCAATGGAACAATTTATCGATAGAATCATATCGGAGTTCCCGATTCGATTCGGGAACCTGTCAGTGTATCTGGAGCAGTTCGACCAGTATATGACTGAACATCTGGGAGCGATCCCGCTTCCATTGATCTACCTCTTCTGTGTAGTCGCTACGGTTCTGCTGATCTACGGAATCGTGAGGTTTTTGCTTCGTGTCGCTTTCTTCGTCGTTGTGCCGACAATCGGATCAGCGTTGGTGATAACTTACGCGTTTCCTGCGCTCGAAGCGGCCAAGATTATGCCGATCGCAGGTATCTTTTTTATTATCCTCTTTATTTTCAAGCACTAACTAAGGTTTCACTACATCTACCACACCCCTGTTTGAAACGATCACGTTTCGATTCGAAGAGTGATCTTTGTCGCCATCGCAGGGAAGGCCAATAGGTTCTTGCGGCAATTGCAGAAGTTTATCGGTGACGGTTTGCACGTGTAGAGTGTTGACCCATTCCCACACTTCACCTGAAGTTATCGATCTCCGTATCTGATGCCGTCGCTGCAATCCTCATTGTGACAAGCGGTTACGCACCTCAGACTAATGTGGCATACGAGTTGCAATTGTATTACATGACACGATTTCTAACAGGAAGGAGAGAGGGAGATGAGGCTTCGCCGCAAACCGAAGCAGACCAATTGCCCTATCTGCAATGGGACATTGACACACATCAACGGCAAGTACATCTGCGAATCCTGCCGGATCGAGATCAAGGGCAGCAGTGTGAAACCGTTGTTAGATGGTGCCGGCTACGATTTTCCTGAGACTCGTCTGAACGGGTAAGGAGATCAAATGGGGGACGGGCGAATCTGTGCGATCTGCGGAAAGCAGATGCGTAAGTTCAAAGGCATATTCATGTGCCTTGAATGCAACGACAAGTATGGTGAATACTATAACTTCTTTTCTTCTGCCGTTTCGGACTACAAGAGGCATGATGGGACCGATGTTGTTCTTGTCAATTGCCCCGGCGCAACGATCTATGATGAAACAAACGCAACAATTATTCGAGGCGTGAAGTGGAATGATCAGAACGACTTCACTCAGGGGCACACGGTTGTTGGCAGCCCGATATACGCGCCGGGTCACAAGCCGAAGAGAGTTGTGCCGAGGGATAAGATCAAAAACATTTCACGCTGTCAGGCATGCCAGGATTTCACAGTGCGAATGCGGATCTTCAATAACCAGAAAATGAAGGGCGAATATTCTCACGAATCTCCGCTTATGCCGAAGAACCATCCAAAAGGTGATTTCAATCCGCACCACCCCAATATGTGACGGATCGACTTCCGGCGGCGTAGTCTGCCTAACGTCGAATCAAAGGACTATCGAAAAGAACTCCACCAAACGGAAACGACCGTGTTTCCTGAGAAGGATTGAGCGTTAAAAGAGGTGGAGGATACACTCTTGAGCTCTCAAATCGCTTGACAACTGTCGATAATTACGTAGATTCGACGTGTGCAAAAAGGCTCGCGGTCATTGATCGCAGAGGCCTTAAGCAGTGTCGTACAATGGCGGTGTAGCTCAGTTGGTTAGAGCAACGGAATCATAATCCGTGGGTCCGGGGTTCAAGTCCCTGCACCGCTATACTGAGCTATTGGAAGTCCACTTTCACCAAGCGCATTTAGCGGCATCGCATTACCGCTGATTCTGAACACCGTCCTGCCATCGGCTTCTTCCGCTCTTACGTTGAGCTTGCCGGGGAAAATGTTCCTCAGAGTCGCACGGAACACGCTCATCGACTCGGTGTGCCTCTGCAATAGATCACCCAAACCAGAGAGTTTCTGCTTGACCCACTCGGCGTCTACACTGGCCGGAATCGATTTCCTGTTGGATAGATTCGCCAGTTCCCGCTTCACAGACTGGAGTCGAGATTCCTTGGCCAAGAGCCGCTGCTTAAGAGACTCTGTGAGACTCCCCTTCTCTGCAACATCAAGCAGATTCTCGACGGCTTTGCTCAGTGATGATTTCTGATGCAGTAGCGTCGCCCTTCTCTCCGCCGGGGATTGTCGCACCGCCTTCAGCTTCGTGTTGACATCGTCGGCGAGCCGCTGGACCAATGGGGCAAATCCGACAGCAAAACCGCGGCGTTTATGAAGCAATACGTTCGGGATCTGGTCACTCGCTACCGCAAATCACCCGCCATCTGGGGGTGGGAGTTCGGCAACGAATACAACCTGGGCGCGGATCTGCCAAACGCCGCGGAGCATCGACCAAAGATCGTCCCCCATTTGGGCACTCTAACAAGCCGGAGCGAACGCGATGACCTGACCCACGAGATGCTGCATACGGCTTTTGTCGAATTTGCAAAAGAAGTGCGCAAGTACGACCCAGAGCGTATAATCTT
>DAOVLC010000102.1 GCA_030631455.1 Candidatus Zixiibacteriota bacterium | reverse complement strand
TATGCTGGGTGGACAGGTTGCCGACGTGGAAGCCGAAGGCCGGAATATCAGTCTCGATCAGATCGAGTATATTCATCGCAACAAGACAGGCGCGCTGATCAGGGTCGCAATGAGAATTGGTGCGATACTGGCCGGGGCCGACGCTGAAACGATTGCTGTCTTCTCTTCGTACGGGTCGAAGATTGGTCTTGTGTTTCAGATTGTGGACGATGTGCTTGATGTGACCGGCTCGCAGGAGAAGCTTGGCAAAGATATCGGTTCCGACGAGAGAAACGTGAAAGCGACCTACCCGCGGGTTATCGGCATCGAAGAATCGCGGCGGCTGGCTTCGGAATTGATCGAAAGTGGCAACAGAGAGATAGATAAGATCGGCCCGAACTCTGCCGTCTTTAAGTACCTGGCTGATTTCATTCTCAAGAGGGAAAACTGAAAAACCAAATCTATATCGCATTTCGCGTGTATATACCGTAGTATGTCAGACCTGCTCAACAGAATCGAAAAGCCTAGCGATCTGAGGTCGATACCTGACGAGGCTTTGCCCGACCTATGTGCTGAGATCAGAAACCGCATCCTGAGTGTCGTATCGGCCAACGGTGGGCACCTCGGCGGACCGCTTGGTGTCGTTGAGCTGACCGTAGCCCTGCTGCGAACGTTCGATCTCGACAGGGACAGAATAATCTGGGATGTTGGCCACCAATGCTACACACACAAGATTCTGACCGGTCGAAACGAGAGCTTCGATACGATCAGAAGCTACGGAGGCATCTCCGGATTCCCGAGGCCGTCAGAGAGCAAATACGACCATTTCGGAGTGGGGCATTCGTCGACCTCCATCTCGGCGGCTTTCGGTCAGGCTGTAGCAAGAGATTTGAAGGGTGGCGATTATGACGTCGTGGCCGTTATAGGTGATGGCGCTCTGACAGGCGGCCTTGCTTACGAAGGTCTGAACAATGCGGGAGCTTCCGGGCGGGATATCATTGTCGTTCTAAATGATAATTCGATGTCGATTTCGCAAAACGTGGGAGCTGTCGCATCATACCTCACCGATCTGCTCACTGACGACACATACAACAAAGTCAAAGCGAGCATTTGGGAACTTACCGGCAAGTTGCGGGGCGGAGACAATCTGCGGAAAATGATCTCGAATCTCGATGGGCACGTCAAGGGATTCCTCGTGCCCGGTATCATCTTTGAGAAACTCGGATTCAGGTACTTCGGGCCTGTTGATGGTCACGATACCGATTCTCTACTGAAAGTTTTCGGACAGATCAAGAAGCTTTCCGGGCCGCGGCTTGTGCATGTAGTCACGAAGAAGGGAAAGGGATACGCTCCCGCAGAGAATGATTGCCTTCATCTTCACGGTGTGAGCGGCTTCGATAAGGCGACCGGTAAATCAGCAGCAAACAAGCGAAAGTCATACACTGACGTATTCGGTGAGACGATGGTGAGGTTAGCCGACTCAGATGAAAGCGTCGTCGCAGTCACGCCCGCTATGCTTGCAGGCTCCGGCCTCGTAGCGATGAAAGAGAAATACCCCGACAGGGTTTTCGACGTTGGGATCGCGGAAGGCCATGCCGGGACGTTCTCCGCCGGTCTGGCGGCATCAGGTCTCAAACCTGTGTTCGCGGTGTACTCGACGTTCCTACAGAGAGCGTTCGACCAGATGATCCATGACATAGCGCTTCAGAAGCTGCCGGTTCTCGTCTGTATCGACAGAGGCGGACTCGTCGGCGAAGATGGTCCGACCCATCACGGGTCATTTGATCTTTCATACCTGAGAATGATTCCGAATCTGACTATCTGCGCCCCGAGAAACGGCTCCGAACTTGCCGCCATGATGACACAGGCTACGGAGAATCTTAGCGATCCTGTGGCAATTCGGTATCCGAGGGGAGTTATCCCGGAAGACGAGATTGATTTCTCATATCGAATCGACTGGGGTAGCTGGGAGATTCTACGAAACGGAACGAAGGTTGTATTTCTGGCCGTTGGATCGATGGTCGAAAGAGCGGTCAGTGCGGCTGAGATTTTGGGCAGGGAGAGTATCGAGGTTGGGGTAGTCAACTGCCGGTTTGTCAAGCCGATGGACGAGCAGTGTTTGATCAGCATCCTCGGCGACTACGATACCATTGTCACCGTCGAGGAGAATTCATTGATCGGCGGATTTGGTGATGGTGTCCTCGACTGCCTTAACAGGCGTAACCTGCTTCAGAACAAGAGATTCCATTCGCTCGGTCTGCCCGACAGATTCGTCGAACACGGATCAATGAACGAGTTGCTCCGGAATCTGAAGCTTAGCCCCGAAGATCTGGCTGACACCGTCAGAGGATTCGTCCAAACAAAGAAGGCAACTGGCAGGAGGCCGCGAATCTCATCACGGAAGGCGGTAGATTCATCAAAACGAAGCGAAGTCGAATTGAAGATAAAGGAATTATAACCGAGCACGCTGTATGAAACGACTTGGAGTTAAAGCAAATCTGAACAGACAGGGTGCTGACACTGTCGTGCGAAGACTGGTTGAATGGTGTCGCAGCAATCAGGTTCCACTCTGTCTTTGCGATGATCTGAGGGATCTCGCCGCTGGCTCTGAGCAGATCGTTCCTCCGCACGAACTTCCGCAAAGGAGCGATATCATTCTCTCGATGGGAGGAGACGGCAGCCTTCTCGCCACTGCCAGACTCGTGGGCGATTCCGGTGTACCGATCC
Organism: Candidatus Zixiibacteriota bacterium; assembly: GCA_030631455.1. GTDB lineage: Bacteria > Zixibacteria > MSB-5A5 > JAABVY01 > JAHJOQ01 > DAOVLC01. Next base: position 3,181 of record DAOVLC010000102.1, on the reverse strand, counting down.
TCGGGATCAACATCGGCAGCCTTGGATTTCTAGCTGAGCAGACGCCGGAGGACCTTGAAAGAACACTGAAACGAGTGATCGAAGGTGATTTTAGTCTGGAAGAGCGAATGATACTCGCCGCAGAACTGCCGGGAAGTGATGACGGTCGGATCAAATTCGCCCTCAACGACATAGTCGTCGGAAGGGGAGACATTCGGCTGATAGACTTGGCGCTCTACTCAAACGGCGACTACATCTGTTCATACGCCGCAGATGGGCTGATCTTATCCACACCGACCGGCTCAACCGCATACTCACTTGCCGTTGGCGGTCCCATCCTTAATCCTGAGATGGATGCGATCATCGCATCACCGATTGCTCCTCACTCGCTTACATCCCGTCCCCTGATCTTCAGCGTGGAGGAGACTCTGACCCTCGAGGTTAAGTCTGAGACGGATGTTGCCATGCTCACCATTGACGGCCAGGTGTCAACTCCGCTCAAGTATGGTGACAAGATCCGAATACGGAAGGCTGATTTCAACGTGAAGCTCGTCCGATTCGAAGAGCAATCCTTCTACAAGGTGCTTCGATCAAAACTTCAGTGGGGCGTATTGCCACCGCGCGATACTAGTGGCCTGGATTGAACGAACCGTTCAGAAGAGCGTTAGTAGAGTAGAGACGGTCCAACGTGGACTGAAGCGCTGTAATATCAGCACTTGACAGAATCGCCTGTCTGCCTTTTATTTAAGTAGAGTACCCCGATACCGCCACGCAGGGTCAGGAGGGATGCTGGAATGACATTTCAGAAGCTTTTGTTTTTGACACTGGCGTTGGTGCTGTTGGTCTTGCCCACTGATGTTCTTGGCGAGAACGCTCACTCACGTATCGTCGTCAAACTCGCACCGGAGACACAGGCTCTTGGTCTGTCTCCGTACAGCGGGATGATTGATGATCTTCTCGGGGAGGGTGCAATTGCGGCAGAATTACCACTATTCTCCGAGAAGCAATCATACTATCCGATTTCCGCATCTTCCGGGTCGGATTTTCCATTTGACAGATATAGAATCGTTATCCTCGATGAGACAGCCGACGGTGAGGCCATCCTGATGGTACTCAACAACCTGCCGGAAATCGACAATGCGGAGTTTGACTATCCTATCGAGCTGTATGAAAGACCGGATGATCCCGAGCTTATAAACGAGTGGGGGCTGGAAAACGTCGGGCAGCAGTATCCGGGCATCTGGCGCAGAGATGGCACCTACAACGACACACTGATAATAAAGCAAGGTACATCTGGTGCTGACATTCATGTCGCATCGACATGGACGAACACAGCGCCACATGCCAGACCGCTGGTCGTAATAATTGACACAGGTCTTGACATTGGGCATCCGGACATTTCCGACAATCTGTGGGTCAACCCCGGCGAAGTCGCAGGCAATGGCATAGATGACGATCACAATGGTTATGTTGACGATACTCACGGCTGGGATTTCTCCGGTGATGAAGTTGCCATCGGGCAGATTCTCATTGGTGATAACGACGTCTCCGACGATATGGGTCATGGTACTCATGTTACTGGGATAATCGGAGCCACCTCTGACAATGGCATCGGGATAGCAGGCGTATGCAGCGATGTTAGCGTGGCCGGCCTGAAGATATTCCCGAATGCTGTCATGAGCGTAGCTGCAAAAGCGATTGTCTATTCGGTAGATATAGGAGCCGAGGTGATCAACATGAGCTGGGGCAGCCCGTTCAGATCAACGATACTCCTCGACGCCCTCACATACGCGAGATCGCAGGGCGTCCTTCCGGTTGCAGCGGCGGGAAATTTCGCCAGCGATATGGGCACGTTCCCGGCTTCGTTTCCGGTATCGATGACCGTGGGAGCCAGCAACTCAGACGATGAAGTCACTTTCTTCTCCTCGTTCGGTGATTGGCTCAATGTGATCGCCCCCGGAAGAGACGTGTTGTCGCTTCGTGCTGCCGGGACTGATTTGTATGCGGATCAGGGCGAGCCTGATGTACGTATTATCAACGACAACTACTACCTTGCCGACGGCAGCAGTATGTCCGCCCCATACGTGTGTGGCGCAGCGGCTGTGCTACTCTCGTACTCACCCGGGCTGACTCCTGACCGACTGCAAGAGATTATCGAGCAGAGTGTAGACGATATCGTGCACCCGTACGGCGATACCGATTCCACTTTTGTTGGGTGGGATCGATATTCGGGCCACGGTCGAGTCAATGTTGAGGCGGCTCTGGGGATGTTGCATGGCACTCTCGCGAAGTTCAGTCTTCCTTACAGCCGTCAGATCATCACGTCCGACATGGACATCATTGGGTATGCCTACTCTGAGTCAGGAGACTCTTACGGCATCGATATCAGCCCGAGAAATGATATGACCGATTGGGATAACATCACATCCGGCGTGGCGAACGTGTTGGGCGGCAGCCTCGGAACACTTCCGATCTCGGGTCGAGTCGGCGACTACACGCTGAGACTCTCGGTGGGCGATGACTATGTTGCTTACAGGCGTGTTACGATGATTGCGGAACGACTCTTCGAGATAGATCTGCCGCAGTCGGGTGACACCGTATCCTGGTTTCTAACCGTTCGAGGTTCCGCTTTGGATCCGGAGTTTGAGCGTTACGGTGTTTCTCTGAAGTCGACTGAGGGCGACGCGGAGTGGAAAACAATTTTCGAATCCTCAGAGGCGGTAGCCGATTCACTACTGTGCGAGGTTTCTCTCGGCTCATTCCAGTCCGGCGATTACACTCTCCGCGTAACAGGCTATACGCCGACCGAGGAAATCCATCGAGACGTTGCGATAACGATCGAGGATAAACTGATCGGCACATTTCCGCAACCTGCGCCACTCGGTGGGGTTATGCACTTCGCTGCTGCGGTCTGCAACATTGATGGAGAAGGTGACCCCGAGGTTATTGTGTCTTCGAGAGAGGGAGTGGTTGCGTTCAAATCCGACGGAACTCCTTTCTGCTGCAGCTGGCCGAATCTCTATGGTGCCGATTTCTATTCAGCCGTTGCCGCTTTCGATATCAACCTGGACGGCATTTCTGAGATAGCTGTCCTTGGTGAATACGGCTTGGAGCTTTTTGACTGTTATGGCGCTCGTATCGAGGGTTTTCCAAAGTACAAGCCTACGGGATACATGTCAAACAGCTATCCGACGCCACTGAT
>DAOVLC010000305.1 GCA_030631455.1 Candidatus Zixiibacteriota bacterium | reverse complement strand
TCTTGACAAAGCTCGGGAGCAGGTTGCGGCCCTGATCAAGAGCAAGTCGGATGAGATCATATTTACGTCGTCGGCTACCGAATCTAACAATCTGGCAGTGAAGGGATACCTTCAGGCAAACGCGGACAAGGGCAGGCACATAGTAGTATCCACAATTGAGCACTACTCTATTCTCAATCAGTTCCCGGCGCTCAGAGAGTCTGGCTACGAAATCACTATTATTGGCTGTGACAATTATGGCATGGTCGATCCGATGACGGTGAAAAAAGCTCTGCGCGACGACACTGTGATGATAATCGTACAGACCGCTAGTTCCGAAATCGGGACTCTTCAGAATATCTCCGACATCGCCAAGGTCGCAAGGGAGAGAGGAGTCTTCTTCCATTCAGATGCAGCTATCGCCGGAGGAAATGTCCCGATCGACGTTAATGCCTTACCGATCGATTCGCTTACTCTATCCGCACACAATATGTACGGCCCGAAAGGTGTCGGTGCGCTTTACCTCCGTTCCGGGCACAGGTTAAAGTGTCAGCTTGATGGAGGCATGCAAGAGTTTGGCCTAAGGTCAGGTACCGAGAATCTCCCCGGCATCGTCGGTATGGGCAAGGCATGTGAACTTGCTGCCGAGGAAATGCAGGCGAGAGCAGAACATCTCGGGAAGCTTCAGTCCCGGCTCTGGAATTGGCTCGACAGCAATATCGAATACCTGGAGTTCACCGGACATCAAACGAATCGCTTGCCGGGACATGTCAGTTTCTGGATCAAGTACATCGAAGGCGAGTCGTTGTTGCTGATGCTGAACATGAAAGGAGTGATGTGCGCCTCCGGATCAGCGTGTTCATCAAACCTGCGCGGGGAAGATGAGGATGACCTGGCGGCATCACACGTCCTGACGGCGGTTGGCGTGCCTGCGGAATTCTGCTCGGGGTCACTCACGGTAAGCATGGGCAAGGACAATACGGAAGACGAAGTGGACTACATGATTTCGGTGCTGCCTGATATCACGGAGAAGCTGCTCGCCATGTCACCTCTGTATGCCGACAGGCTCAAAGGCAAAGACCCCTACTCCACCTGAGTTTCAAAAGAACAGCGGCGTCCCGTCGATTGCTTTCAACACTCACTTCTTCGATAACCGTAATTTAGGGCGATATTGTCACAGTTTTTGTTGACTGGCCTTGGTGAGTCTGGTATAAATAGTTCCGTGTAGTTCAACATTGTGACAGTTAGGAGGATCCGGGATGCCAAAAAAGGCAAAGAAGAAGGTAGTCAGAAAAGTTCGTTGCGCAGGCAAGACCAAAGAAGGCAAGCGTTGCAAGCGTATGGTTACGCCGCCCGGCAAGTTCTGCTACTTGCACAAGAGAAAAAGATAGGGAAATCCCACCCTCACATTCTGAGGTACGGGCCGAGGCTGCCTCGCTGTCGTGCCGAATGTGTTATTAGGTGTTAACGCAGGGGTTTAACCCCTGCGTTTTCATATGTCCACTCATGTACTCTGTCACGAGTGCAATCCCCGAAGCGATATCCCTGCAAGTCGGAATCGAACGAAACGCAGGATTGCACGTCTAAGAAAGCAGACAGGAAAAAGCCTGGTAAAGTCACGACCAAGACAGACACCTTTGATATTTCTTTGAGCGAAGCTCTTGGAAGTAGAAACGCCATAACGCTGTTCGATCGTATGCAGTGAGAGACCTGGTTGCGTGTGCTATAAGTGTTTGATCTGTCACGAAGCGAATTCGATAGCGACTATTTTGGGGATGCCTGTCATCTGACTGGCAGAGGTAAGTGCGGAAGTGTTTGCCTGATGGGGAGCCGTCAAGCAGGGCGGCTCCCGCCGATTCCAGCCTGACCGGTACTGCAAATGAATCTTAGATGCCTATCAGACCGGATCGGGCCCGCCTGAGAATATGTATGCTATCAGATACAAAACGTCGTCGATGTCGACTTCACCGCTGCCGTCGGCATCACCTGCCGCTTCGACCGGTGTCGGCGTAGCGCCGTCACTGAAGATGTATGCAATCAAGTAAGTAACATCGTCGATGTCAATGAACCCTGACTCGTCTGCATCGCCATGAACATACTCGGGTTCCCAGCCGTAATTGATCGCATCGAGGCAGTTTGCTATACCCCAGCCGTATGTATTGTCGGGTGTGGCAGCGTTGTCACCTGTCATCATGATCGCTTCACGAACCTGCATCACAGTCCAGTCCGGATGGGCTTCGATCACAAGTGCGGCAACTCCGCCGATTAGCGGGCATGACAGAGATGTTCCACTTACGGCTGTCAATGAGACATCGCTTGATGCGCTTGCACAGGCGGTAGCGGAGCCCCTCGCGCATATTTCCGGTTTGATGCGACCGTCGTATGTCGGGCCGTGTGAAGAGAAGCCGACTATTGTGCCGGAAGAGTAGACCGCTCCGACTGCGAGTACGCTGTCGCCATCAGACGGTGCTCCTATCGTGCCCGCACCAGGACCGCTATTCCCGGCCGAGTTGCAGACCACAATTCCGAGCGACGCGGCAAGATCGGCTGCGATTGTCACCGTAGCAGTATTGCCGTCAAAGTCTGAATAGGTGTACCAGTCCGTGTAGGTAAGCGAAGATGAGATTACCTCTGCTCCGATCGAATCGGACCACTCTACTGCCGCAACCCAGTTATCCTCCTCGACCGGTGTCTCTGACCTGATATCCTCGGTCTTGGCGAGAACGAAATCGGCGCCATAAGCCGGACCGTAGTGATTGTTTGCCCATTCTCCGCCGAGAGTCGACCATGTGTATGTTCCGTGATTCCATGACGATGAATTATCTTCAGGTTCGTTATCGACATCATCGTCGTCGAAAACAAAATCATACTCTGCGATCAATCGACCGGTGGTCACTATATTGGAGAATACTGTGTGACTCGTCCTGAAACCTGTATCGAACATCGCAACAAGAACTCCCGCACCCGAGTAACCGGCGTTGTGGGCCGCGATCACGTTTATCTGGGCAAGCTGTGCATAGGAGGCCCCATAATTGAGTTCCATGCCATCGAGACTTTTGGACTCATCCTGGTCCTTCGGGGCCACGCCATATTCTTTCTTGGCAGCGAGCATCGGCCGAATTTCCGCCACGAACTGCTGCGATGATATCTCGTCCAATCCGGCAAGCGGAACCTCAAAGCTGGCGGCGTTGAGATACCTTGATGTCCTCCGGAGAGTAGCTCCCAACTCCACTATCGCATCAACATACTCAGCCTTAACCGGGACATCTGTAATCATTAACTTGTCTTTTCCAACCTTGGCTCGACGAGCAAGCGCTCGCTCGGTCAGCCCATCATAGAGTGTCGCTGCCACCCGGCTGAACTCCTGAGGCGTTTTGACTCCTCGGTCGGTGAAAAAGACCCAGACTTTCACATTACCTTCGACCGCTTTAGTTTCGAGATAGCTCACCGTTCTTTCC
>DAOVLC010000032.1 GCA_030631455.1 Candidatus Zixiibacteriota bacterium | reverse complement strand
GTTGCGAGAGAGTGTCTATCGACGTTGCAATTCTGGAACGGGCGGACAATGTTCTCGTCATCAAGGGCGATATCATGTGGGATGACGTCGGTAGCTGGCGTGCTCTCGAGCGTCTAAAGAAACTCGATGGAGACAACAACGTTATTGAGGGCGATGTTCTTGCTGTTGAGACATACGAATCGACTATATACAACGATTCCGACGGCATAGTGACCACTCTTGGAGTCTCGGATCTTGTCATCGTTCGGTCCGGTGATATTGTGATGGTGGCACACAAGTCGCGCTCTGACGAAATGGCGAAAATACTGAATAGAATGCGTGCTCGGGGTGGTTATGAGAAGTATCTATAGACTCGCAATTGTCGGCTGCCTGATTTTGGTGTGTGCATACATTGCCGGTTGCGGCGAGTTTCTCAGGCGTGGCGGTGATTCGAAGGCTGAGCGTGGGGAGCCAGCTGAGGTCGGGTCGAATGGAGTCGATCCCTCGAAGGACTATTTCAGGGTGCCGGAGCGGGTTCCGGACGAGGCTGGAACGCCCGGCGATTCAAAACAGTTTGACTGGCAGGTTATCGATTCACTGAGACGCGCCGGAACCGACGTGGATTCCGTCACGACGATATACAGAGTGCAGCTCTTTGCCTCCCAGTACTATTCTGAGGCGGGCTATGAAAAAGAAGTCGCCGAGGATGTCTTTGAAGAGCGTGTCTACCTCGTGTACGACGTGCCGTATTACAAGATACTGATGGGTAATTGCACGGACAGTGGATCGGGAAGGAGGCTCCTGGAGCATGCGCGCAGCCTCGGTTATGACAACGGTTGGCTTGTGGAGTCACCACCCGATTCGATATACTTCGACTTCATTCTTCCGCCGGATTCGCTCGGATCTTCCGATTCGACAACCGTCGATGGCGTCATTGACTCCAAACAGGATTAGCGAGACACGACTGTGGTGAGAGTCCTTCTCGATTCCTCTACCGATCTTGCGGAACTTGCCGGTGACATTGTCCAACGGACGTCAGCAGGGGAAGTTGTCCTCGTTCCAACCGAGACCCAGTACGGCCTCTGCTGTAATGCCGAAGACCTCGATGCCATAAAGTCCCTTAACCGTATCAAGAGACGGAGCATCGACCAGCCAAGCGCACTATTCGTGAGAGACTGGGAACACGCATCCGCGATCATGAAACCTGTGCCTGACGGTTTCGAACGATTCCTGTCGCATTTCTGGCCGGGAGCGTTGACCGTCGTGGCGGAGTCATTACGCCCTGATTGGCCGGGCGTGGTGACATCTCAACAAACCATAGGATTACGCTGCTCAGCTCATCCTCTTATGGAGCATGTTGCCGCGGTATCTAATGTCTATCTTACGGCAACAAGTGCAAACCCGCATGGCGAGCCGCCATCGGCAAAACCGGAGCTTCTGATTAAGTGGTTGGCGGACGATGTAGAACTTTTTATATTCGACAGCAATGTTCGAGACCATAATCAGGCTTCCACAGTTGTTGATATCACGGTCGGGAAGCCGAGGTTTCTTAGAGTGGGCGAGATAGAGGCATCCACGGTTTTAGCAGCTTGGGAAAAGGAGATCAGAGGTGGCTGAGAAGAACTTCGTGATTATGCTTGTCTGCACCGGCAATACCTGCAGGTCACCAATGGCGCACGGCATACTGAGATCGATGATCGAAGCGGAGAACATATCGAACGTAGAAATCGTGTCTTCCGGCACCGGAACGCTGGAAGGTTATCCGCCGACATCAAACGCAGTTCAAGCCTCAAAGAATAATGGTATCGACATATCTGATCTTTATTCCCAGACCATCACGGCTGAAATGGTTCAAACATCCGATTTGATTCTCGCGCTGGCGTTTCACCATTATCTATTTATAACACAGAGATACCCGGACACTGATGGCAAGGTCTTCATGGTCAAGGCGTTTCCTGACAAGAATCCATCACGTGAACTGTCGGTCGAGGACCCGCTCGGATTGAGCCTCGAAGATTATCTCGGCACGCATAGGGAGCTTGAAGCGGAACTCCGGCGCGCCTGGCCCGCTATAAAACAGAGGATAGATGAGAAACTTCTGTAAGATCACAAGCACGGTACCGGTTGTAGCAGCGATCGTAGTGTGTCTTGTTGTCGCGTTCGGTTCATCATATTCTGTGGCTCAGGAATCGGACACGGAACAGACTGACACGCTTGACAGTTGCCGGAAGCTTGACCTGCCGTACGATTCTCTCGAACCTGACTCGAACTTCCGTGATCTCGTGAATGATGCTTTCGGTGTTGGCGAGTATCTGAAATTCGAACTCGGTTATGGCTTCATCAAAGCCGGAACTGCGGAGATGCGGGTGGATTCGCTCTTTGAGCACAATGGTCGGGAATGCTACATGATAACCACGAAGGCGCGTACCTACAAGTTCTTCGATTCATTCTACAAGGTCCGCGACAACGGGGAGACTTGGCTGGACGCCTGGGGGCTGTTCTCGTGGCGATTCGAGAAACACCTGCGAGAAGGCAGCTACGAAGCCGACGTCGAGCAGGTTTTCGACCAGTACAGGGGACTTGCGTTCGAGAAGGGCGACACAATAATGGTTCAGCGATATGTGCAGGATGTTCTGTCCAGCCTTTACTATGTTCGCTCGCTCGACCTGAAAGTCGGCGATACTATATCGATTGACAACTACAATAAGAAGAAATGCTACCGGCTCGATGTCATTGTGCACGGCAGGGAAGAGGTGAAGGTCAAAGCCGGAAGGTTCACCTGTCTGAAGATCGAGCCGTTGCTGCGATCTGCCGGTCTTTTCAAACACGAAGGCAAGCTGACAGTATATATGACCGACGACAGGCTCAAGATGCCTGTACTGCTGAAATCGAAAGTCATTGTTGGTTCCATCACAGGCGAGCTAATGGAATTCAGGCTGGGTGAGCTGATCGACTAAGCCGAAGCGCGGCTCTGTTTCTCTCAAACTTTCGGTTATGCGATTGGCTCACAGAATGAACCTCTGAGCTTTCCAAGGGCAGTGGCGACAATCAGATCGCGGATTTGTGGTACTTAGGTGGTCGTCCCCAGTGCCGCCTTGGCCACTTGTGGATAATCGGGTCGCCTTTCGCTGATCCGTTAAGTCGTTGCGCTACTTGTACTGGCAGTGCATGCGCGGAAGCAATCTACTGTCAAAATCTGTCAGTAGCCTCAGAAAGTGCTTGTGAAAATCGGAGCGAACGAGTATTCTACGGGCAGGATGGGTAGGCAGATCGTTGCATGTTGTGCATGCGCGCAAAACAAACTGGGGGCGCCGGTTCGTCGGCGTACTGACAGATGACGGAGATTCCAGTATCACAACGGTACAGCTTCGAGGATCTCGTTGCCGAGAATGATCTTACGCAATCCTGGGTTGCTACCGATCGTGAATCCGACCGGAAATGCTTTGTCAAGACCCCGTCACTCGCCGGCTCAATTAGCAGGGTTGACAAAGAGTCGTTTTTAAAGGTTTCTTTCGATTGTCAGAAGCGACTCAGGAGCCACAAAATCCTTCGTGCATCGGCAATGCACAAAGAAAATCGGGCAGTTTTCATTGAATATCCGTATCTGGGCAGTGCCAATTGGAAGGTGCTGAGCCCTGAAATCCTGGCGAAGCACTTCGGGACAGTCTTTCCGGAAATGTGCACCGTGATGGATCATATTCACTCGGTTGGATTGATCCATGGCGATGCCAAGCTGGAAAACTTCCTGGTCAATCTTAATGCTTCACACGTCAGGTTGGTCCTCGCAGATCTTGACTTTTTGAGACCGGTCGGTCGGAAATTGACCGCCAAGATATTCGGAACTCCAGAGTTGATAGCTCCCGAAGTGTTAGCGAACGAGGAAATAACGGCGCTTTCGGATAATTACTCGCTCGGATTGAACATTCAGAACTGTCTGAACATAATCTTTGACACGAGTGTTGGGGACGCAGGTGAACTCCCCGACAGGGGAAAGCTGGAAGATCTCACTTCACGATTGACCGAGGATGATCCGATACACCGACCCCAATTCCTGCTGGACGCGATCTATGAATGCCGGTTGATTGATGAGTCTGCGCTTCATGCGCTGGATCATAGACTTCTTTCCATGCAGCTACTGGCAAGCTTCTGTTCGCACATGCGTCACAAGGGAACCGGTCAAAAGCATTTTCAGAGCTTCTTGGTAGATAGAAACAGGGTGCTCGGCGTGCCCGATGAATTCCTCAACGACTTCGAGGAGGCCTTCCGGGAGAATCGACTCAAAGTTTTTAAGCTGGCATCTGAGCTTTTGTCCAGAGCATCGGTGCGGAGATATGCGGACTACTGGCATATCTCACTTTCAGATGACCTCCTGGAGGAGGCGTACACGTCTCTTAAGGATTTGGGAATGAATGCTGACGCACTGCCGGTCTGCTTTCCTTCCGGTGTTTCTTCCGATGATTTCAAGGTGAAGAGAGAAAAAGCTATCTCGCTGAGAGACAGAGGCCATTACCTGAAAACTCTTCTAAGTCTCAAGGCTGCGGAGAAGAGACTGCTGTCGAGAGAACTGGCAACTGACGATGAATTGACTGCCGACTTCTACAGGGAAATCGCGGATGTCTCTGCAGCTCTGAACAGAACGAAGGAGGCAGCCCGATATTATGACCTTGCGAGTTCGCATGTTGACAGAGCATCCAATGTATTTCTTGAGCTGATTCGTGAGGCGGCATATCAGTACTTGCTTTTGGGAAGGATGCGTGATGCGTCCCGACTGATCGAGTCCGGCCTTGTGCAGTCCCCTCAACCGCACAATCAAAGCTCTCGTCTTGAGCTTCAAAGGCTCAAAGCCTGGATTGCCGGCGCTGAAGGCAGGCTCGACGAGTCTGAACGGGCGCTTGACGGTCTTATGGAGAAAGCGATCGAACAGGATGACAAGCTTCTCCAGGTACGGATTTACAACGACCTTGGGACTCGCTACTGGCGGGAAGGTGATTTCTCTCAGGCGGAGCAGAACTACAAGAAGAGCATTGAGATTGCAACCGACGAGAATTTGCTACCGTATGCGGTTTCATCGCTGTCAAACATGGCAATGTTGCTGTTTGAAATACTGGAGTACGGCAAGTCGATTAGATACGCCAAACTCGCTCTCAAGTCCGTGGTTCACCCTACGGACTTCACAAAGTTGCCGTTCATATACAGGCACATAATGGTGTGTCACGGCAGATTGGGGGAATACCAGAAGACCGAATACTGGCATCAGATGCACCTTTCCGGAAGATTCTCCGGATATGACGAGAAGAGCTTAGGCGAGTTCCTCTTCGATGGAGGCTGGATGGCTCTGACAAGGGGTGACTTCACTGGCGCAAGAGCCGGATTCTTGAAAGCAGTGCGACTCCTTGAGAAGCTCGGTGCCAGCAAGGAATTAGGAAATGCTTATTCAAACCTTGCACGTATTGCGTCATATCGTGCGGACAGCGAGGGCTTCGTTCACGGTATGAATAAGGCGAAGCAAGTGTATGAGAAACTTGGAGACCAGACATCGCTAGCTGAGCTGGAACTCCTCCGCTTCGCAAATCAGGTCCGTTATGATGATCCGCGCGCCAGGAGCCGGTTCATCTCAGTATTACAACGCCTGCAGGAGCACCGCACATACTTCCTCGCGTGCGAAGGACTGTTTGAATTCCTTATTGGAGGTGACTTGCGAATCACCGATTCCGATCTGGAGCAACTCCGTCCTCTGATAAACCTCGTCTCGAAATCAAAGGCGCCCGTGTGCAAAGCAACAACCGCTCTGATCGCATATCAGAACGTGCCTGAGGATGATAGACTCAAGAACCTGCACCTCCTGAAGTCCGCTTACAAGTACCTTCAGTACTCCGGTCATACTTTCTTCATGATGCTCACCTCAGAGAGAATTGCCAAATACTACCTCGCTGTTTCAAAGGAAGGTCTCGCAAAGAAGTTCCTGTTGCATGCGCGCAAACTTGCTCAACGGATCGGAAATGAGGTTACTGATAATGCTCTTAAAACGCAGATAGAGACCATAAGCGAGGATCAGACCGAAAAGCGCAAGATGGTTCAGACAATTCTCTCCATTTCGAACATCTTGCAGGATATCCACAACTATGAAGAGACACTGGATTCGCTGATTCAATATGCTGTGGATGTCACTGGTGCCGAGAGAGGTGTGTTGTTGCTAAGACGACAGGATTCGGCAGATTTCCTGGTTAAAGCGTATTTGAACTGCGACGATGACAGTCTCAAAGACATAGTAGACTTCAGCAAGAACGTCGTTCAGAGCGTTGTTGAGTCAGAGCACCCGCTTATCATCGATAATGCACTCGACGATAAACGGACCAAAGGTTACAAGAGCATAGTTGCACACAACATACTTTCCGTAATCTGTATCCCGGTCTACAAGGGAGAGGAAGTACTTGGTGTATTATATCTCGATCATCATACGATTCCGGCTCTGTTTACGGACGAGGATATTGACTTCATACATGCTATGGCCAATTTCCTCTCGCACATCATAAGCATGGCGAAGGATTTCAAGACTGCATCGGTCGTGACGAATGAGTATCTCAACGAACTTCGCGAATCCGGTGTCCACCAGCCGCTCGTCACTGAGAATCCAATGATGTTGACATTATTGAATGAGCTGCCTCGGATAGCACGATCGGAGGTCAGTGTCCTGATAACAGGAGAAAGCGGCACCGGCAAAGAGATTCTATGTGAACTGGTTCATGCTCTCAGCAATAGAGTTGAGCAGCCCCTGGTCAAACTCAACTGCGCCGCGATACCGAATCAGGAGATAGAGAGTGAACTGTTCGGTGTCGCCAGGAACGCGTTTACCGGGGTTGACGAGAGGGAGGGGAAGTTCTCTGCAGCTGACGGCGGTACCATGTTTCTCGATGAGATTGGCGATCTGCCGGTCGAGATACAGGGAAAGGTTCTGAGAGTGCTCGAGTATCAGGAATTTGAAAAACGGGGAAGCAACAGGACTATTACCACGGATGTGAGATTCATTTACGCCACAAACAAGAACCTGCGAGAGTTGATGAGCCAGGGGCGATTCCGAGAAGATCTGTTCTATCGAGTCAATAGAATCGTGATCGAGATACCCCCTCTCAGAGAAAGGCTTGATGATATTCCTTTACTTATTGATCATTTCGCAAGCCTATTCTCGCCCACAGTCAAGACCGTGCCCAGCTTCTCGCCTGATGCGACTGAAGCTCTAATGCACTATCAGTGGCCCGGTAATGTGAGAGAGCTCAGGAATATGGTCGAAAGCTTCTGTATTCTGAATCCTGGAGGTTTAATCGGTATCAGTGATTTACCCAAGGCGATGCTGGACTCGATTGCGGATCACAAGAACGGTAAGGCCGTCTCTCAATCTCTTGAAAAAGCACTGATTAGGCGGCTCCTCAGCGAAAACAATGGAAACAAGACGAGAGTAGCTACGATTCTTGGCATTCCGCTCACCACTCTGCGGAGAAGAATCAAACGCTACGGCATCTATCATTAGTCCCCCCTCATTTCTGCCAAAATGCCACTGGGATTCGCGTTCTGCGAAAGTCCATTTCGTTGGTGGATAATCGGTTAGATTTGCTCCCTGAAAAGTGGTCGAAAAAACGGTAGCCTGCCCCCCTTTAGCACAGATCGTCAAACACGTAACTAATTGATATGCCACGCATTACGTTTACTGGCGAGGTTATGTTCCAATTGGCAACAATCTTGCGATTGTTTCTCTTCGGAACCGAAAACCACAATCACGGGAGGATGAAGTGAAGTTTAGGGATTCAGCACTATCAGTTATTTCAGTTTTCTGTTTGGCTTTGTTCATTTTCGCATTTGCTGCGACTACGTCTGTTGTATCGCCGGCCTACGCAGATAATGGCGGCGGCGGACCTTTGCCGATGGATTCAGTCGCTGACACTACCGGAGAAGATCCGATCGGGGCTAACGAGTCAGGGGATGAGTCGATTATCGATGCGTTCATGGCTGTTCTGGATGCAATTTTGTGATCTACATAGACAGGGTTCATGGGGGAACACGTTCCCCCATGCCCTGAGGAAAGAGGTTATGAGCAAACTCAACAAACTGATTCAAATCTTGAACCTTCTATACCACAGGCGCACAGTGACAATCGAAAAAATCAGAGAATTCTGCAGGGTTTCAGAACGAACCGCTTATCGATACATCCGGGCAATCTCCGAGGCCAATGTACCAGTATACTATGACACCAACGAATCGGGATACCGTTTGAACAAGTCGCGAGTGATCGATTTCGGAGGCTGGATTCCGAGCGAGGTCGCTCTTACGGTTGCGGCGCTTCAATACCTTGCCAATAATCTCGACGACAATTATCGCAAAGATATCGATTTACTTCTCAACAGAATTGTGACGCAGCAGAGCCTGCCGTTCGAGCGGTTCTGGGAATCATGGAAAGAGAGCCTGAACCGCAGCAACGATCCGGAGGCGCTTCAGCAGTTGCTCACTTCGACTTTGATAACTTTCGCTGTGAATCAGAACAGGGAGGTTACTCTTAAAATGTCGAGTGGTGGCGACTCAGATGGCAACGATCTGTCGATCAAAGAGCCGGTGCTTCAATTCAAGGGGAACTGGGTGCTCTCGGATGCCCAGCACGAGAGCGAAAAACCGGTACCCGTAGCCGCAGTGGCATCGGCCAAAGTCCTCTAAAGTCAGCAAAAGGGGAAGGGGGCTTGCCTGTTGCCTGCAAAGTCCAGGTGTCGTGCAATGTAATTCCGCGCGTTTCTCTTATCTCCCCGCTTGACAAATCGTCTATAGTTGCGGAAATTGGCTTCGCGTGACCGAATGGTGTTGGATATCGCCGCATTCGTTCGGCGAATTCAGATCGAAAGGAGTGCACGATGAGGCCGACCGTCAGATTTTTAAGCGATGAGTTGCTAGAAAAGATTGTCGCAGAAGCTCGCGAGCTAATCTGCGAACTCGGAGTCGAAATTCACAACAAGGAAGTCCTGTCGATGCTCGCCGATTCTGGCGCGACAGTCGACAGAAACAACCAGCGAGCCTATTTCACTCAGGATATAATCGACAAGTCTATTGCGGCTGCGCCTGACTCATTCAAGCTTTACGATACTCTCGGCGACGAGGCTGTCGATCTTTCCGGTTTCAATGTTAACTACACTCCCGGTTCCGCTGCGATAAATGTTCTCGACTATGACAGCGATGCGAGCCGCACCCCTAACTCGACAGACTTAATCCGATACGTTAAGTTGATGACCAGGATGAATCATATCAGCTCGCAGTCGACAGCTATGGTTTCGCAGGATGTGAACGAAATGATTTCCGACAGCTATCGCCTCTATC
>DAOVLC010000307.1 GCA_030631455.1 Candidatus Zixiibacteriota bacterium | reverse complement strand
CGTTCAGAATGGCGAAGACAAAGAGAATTCCGGTGGTCTTGCCGAGTACGTAGTCGGCATTGGACATCGACCGCATGAAGATAACTTCGGTCGAGTCATGGCTGCGATCGCGCTTGATGAAATCCGATGCGAGAAAAGCTGCAATAATGCCCTGATATACGGTCAGGAGCTTGATATTCATCATCGGGAGCGATCCCGCGAGCGAATAGAAGAAGTACGGAGCTTGCCCGACCTTCGTTGCGAAAGCTATGTTCATGATAACAAGGATCACCAGCCCGATCAGCGCAAAGATTCTGAATGACCATGCGCGAAGGAGGATCTTTACCTCATAAAGTGCAACAGACCAGATTACGAATGGCGCGGTCACAAACTCACTCCAATACCAGGGTTACCACGAATCATGCTCGGCCAGAACGTTTCCGTCATCACTGAATTCCTGCATGAAACATATATATGCATCTTCGAGATTTGGTTCGACCTGCTCGACCTGATGACCTGGCACGTCGCTTCCGACCAGTCTGACCTCCCATCCTCTCTCGGATGGGACGGTCGAGATGACCGGGAAGTTCTGCTTGAGCTCGTCGAGTTCGTAATCAGAGGCGATTACTCTCCAGACCTTATCTCTGGCCGATTCCACGAGCGATTCCGGAGAACCATTGAAAACAATCTTGCCGTCGTTCAAGACGGCCATGTCGGTGCAGGTCGATGATATGTCGCCAACTATGTGTGTGGAGAGGATAACGATCATATCCTTTCGCGAAAGATCTGCCAGGATGTTGCGAAATCGCAGTCTCTCTTCCGGATCAAGGCCGACTGTCGGCTCATCGACCACCATAATCCGCGGGTCGCTGATTAGCGTCTGCGCTATTCCGAGCCTTCTTTTCATACCGCCCGAGAGCTTGCTCGCTTTTCGCTCGCGTGCATCGAAAAGCCCAACCTCTTCGAGCATCCTGTCAACCTTTTCGAGACGTTGCTTCCTGCTCCTGATTCCGCCGAGTCTGGCGGCATAATCGAGGAATTCCCAGGTCTTGAGTCGGGAAAACACGCTGAATTCCTGTGGCAGGTAACCGAGCATTCTGCGGATTTCTTTTCTTTTCTTCAGAAGGTCAAGACCATCGATAGTGACCTGCCCGGCGGTCGGTTTCATCAGGGTTACGAGTATCCGCATCAGGGTGGTCTTGCCGGCGCCGTTAGGGCCAAGGAGTCCAAACATCCCACTGCCGATATCGAGATTGACATCTTTGAGGGCTTCCATGTTGCCCCGATAGCGTTTGCTTAGCCCGTGAATCTCAATCCTCAACCGGCTCTTCTCCCTTCGGAACGATGGCGCTTCTCGAATGGCACTCCGCACCTGCGAGCTGTCAATATCGCAAATTCGGGCGAATCTGTAAACCGAAATTCGTTTTCTGTTTGAACACTCATCTCTCTGAAGTATCTGTACGTTGCTTCAGCATCTATGTTGCAGCTAAGGGGATTAGCCGACGTGGATGTTGCCTGCTCGATTGAGAGTATCCTGCTCGCTATTCCGCGGGTGGCGAAGCTAACTTGGTTTTAAACCAGAACTCTTGCTTTTCGGGCATTTGCATGCGATCACCTCCGCCTCGGCTGCCCCTGCGCCCTCCGCCGGAATCGCCACCTCGACCACCGCCACCACGGCCCATTCCCATCATATCACCTTCACCGTCTCCACGCTCGCGTCTGCCGCCCCATTCCGATCCGATGCCGATCTTCTCGTCAGGCTGTGCACCTATACCGAATGTGCCGTAGTCGCTCGTTTGCAGTGGGATTGAGAATTCGTAAGCGATGAAACCGTCTGAGGAAGCGAAACTGACGGCTGGCCCCCTCGAACCATTGGTTGGAATAGTCTCGCGCTGCTCTTTTCCTCTGTAAATAACCGTGAATTGATCTCTGTCGCCGGACATTCTCTGCATCATTCGCTCCCTGCGCTCCGGAGACATGTTGCTGAAGAAATCCTCCTCATCGGTTCCAGTCAGCTCATGAATCTCCGAAAAAGTCGGCCCGCCATTGTATCGAATACCAAAGTCCTTTTTCTTCTTTCCCTTCGCGTCCGACCAGACCTTCAGACCGGTCATCCGGATCGCTCTCAACGACTTTGCGTCTCTGAAGCGATACATGATGTATACATTTATGGAATCATTGCAGATTCCCACTACTACGCCTTCGTCATCGAGGTACACCGTCGGGATGCTGTCCCAGTCCGTCACCTCGCCGTCCACTGTGATCGGCTCATGTGTCCAGAAGCTCGTCAGATCTGACGCCTGAGTGGCAGTCGGGGCGATTAGGTATGCAAATACGATCAGCGCGAGCGCGATCCTGACCGCTGTAAACTGATACTTACTGTTCATGTTATCTTCCCTTGTATTGAAACCGCATAGGGTCTGTCATTCGTGCAATTCAGGCTGCGGTTTCAGTTCATATAGTCTTCTTCCACACATGATTGACACGCCGGGCAGGGAAAACTTGCAGGAGTTGTCACCGATTCCGGTACGCGATAGCAAAAAGCCCACCGATTTGCAGGGCAGGCTCGCTTCAGACAGGAGTAATATTGTCAGTCTACGAGGACTTTTTCGAGCCTCTCACAGATGTAATCGACTTCGCTGTCGCCGATGATAAGCGGCGGGCTGATCCGAATCGTATGGTGGTGGCTGTCATTGGCAAGCATGTTCATATCGAGAAGTTTCCGACAGAACTCCATCGCATTGCCACTCTTGACCTCTATCCCGATAAACAGCCCCATCCCTCTGACTTCTTTGACATGTTTGGAGCGGGACGCGATATCGAGGATTCGCTCTTTCAAAATCTTACCGGTCGCTGCGGATCGTTCCGGCAGTTTCTCATTTTTAATCACGTCGAGTGCCGCGACCGCGGCTACGCATGCCAGGGGATAACCGCCGAATGTCGAGCCATCTGAACCGGGGAAGAACGCCATGTCCATCAGCTTGCTATTGGTCACCATGACCGAAACAGGCACGAGCCCTCCCGCTATCGCTTTGCCGAGAATGATCGCATCTGGTATCACGTTCTCATGCTCGAAACAGAACATCTTGCCGGTTCTTCCGAGTCCTACCTGAATCTCGTCGAACATCAGGATCAGATCGTTCTTGTCGGCAAGCTCGCGAAGACCCGTCAGGAAACCTTTCGGTGGCTGATACATACCACCTTCGCCCTGCATCGGCTCGACAAGTATTCCACACGTATTCTCATTTATCAGAGATTCTGCCTCTTCGAGATTCCCGAACGCTGCTTCCCTGAATCCCGGAGTCAGAGGACCGTAGCCTTTCTTGTAATGATCGGATGATGAAAACGAGACAACCGTAATCATTCTGCCGTGAAAATTGTTGCCGAAGACGATTATCTCCTGCTTTCCGTCCGTAATACCTTTCTCT
>DAOVLC010000131.1 GCA_030631455.1 Candidatus Zixiibacteriota bacterium | reverse complement strand
GCGAGTACTTGTTTGCGTTATCAAGCAAGTTGTGAACGATATTCGTCAGGTGCACGGCATCGGCGTGCACTGTGTGATCTACCGCGTCAAGTGAACACTGAATCGTGCCGTGGCGGTTTTCAACGCTCAATGCCACGTTCTCCACAGCCTTCTGAATGATCTGATGTACGTCGACATCTGAAAGCTCAAGTTCGTAGTCACCCTCTTCGATCACCGCCATTTGCAGGATCTTGTCAACCTGATTCTGCATCCGAAGATTCTCGTCCCGGATCATCTGGTTATAACGCTCGACCTTGTCCTGCTGCGAAATAACGTCGGGCCGTTTGATCGCCTCCGTCGCTAGAGCTACGGTCGATATCGGAGTCTTGAACTCATGTGTCATGTTGTTTATGAACCCAACAAGCTGCCCGGCATATCTTCGCTGGGAAATAATCGTACGGATAGTGTATACAAAGCAAACAATAATAATCAACATAAACACGACTGACGAGATTAGCAGTGGACCGATCTCCTTCCAGAGGAAGATATCCCGCTCCGGGAAATGGAGAGCCAGATCGTTACGGCTTGAGAAAAAGTCGTGCGGGAACAATCTCGCGCTGAACTCAGACCTACCCAATTCCTCTGCATATTCAGCAGGCTCGGCAATTCGTAGCGAATCGCCCGGCTGGGAAATAACACCGTACGCATACGGCATATCAACGCCGGATTCCATAAGGCTAATCCTGATCAGGGAGTCGAGCCGCTCAGGATCGATTCTGCTCTCAACAGGTCTGAACTCCCCTAATGTCAGATCATCGAGCACTTTCCTCACCAGTATGTTTTTCTCTCTCAATCCCGATTGCCCAACCGTACCGCTCTGAGTGCCGTCATCAAGCCCTAGAACAAAGGATGAGCTATCTGTTGTCATCCTTACCATCACAAGACCCTGTTTGTGTCTCTCGTCATCTAGACTCAACATATACTCTCCGGTTGTATTGAAAGTATCCAGAATGACTAAGTTCTCTCCACCGTCAAGATCGCATATTTCAATCTTAACATGTTGAGGAGACTGCAGGCTGTAGAAGATGGTGTCATCCTTGACTCGAACCGGCTGATCGATATCCAATCTGGCTTCTATGACAAACACGGAATCCAGCGTACAGGAGTCCTCCCCCACCCAAATCGAATCAGAGTAATGTATTGTCAGATCGCGCTCCCCCGCAGGGGTTCCCGCAATAACCATGATTCTTCTTGCTGTTTCAGTCGTCTCGAGCTTTTGAACAACGCTGTTGAGAGCGGCGAGCACGTTGCGGCGAAATGCCTGCTCTTTCAATTCCATCGCATTGTACAGCAGATGAGACTGCAACAATATCAGACCTGATAGCGCAATCACTGTCAGGGCGATTATGACTCCGACTGTTTTCTTAGAGAGTGTCATAGCTGTAGTATACTTCATATATCAACATACGATAAGCACGTTAACACTTTTTAACAACTGATAACATTCATTAACTATGAGCCGCGCAACTACCGGCCTATTTTATCGTCCGATGAAATAAGTGTACGCAAACTCTACAGAAAGGAAATTCGAGATGAACATGTATCAGCGTTTACTACGGGTCGGATCTGTGGTTGTTATCCTCATTCCGGCAGCTCTAAGCGCGGCTCCCCCCGAAGGTTCAAAAGTCATCAAAGCGGATGCGGATGAGGTCTTCTTCCTTCAGGAACTCGGCGCTGTGATTATGCAGAACGAGGAAACGATCAGAGTCGATTTCGTCGCGCCTGCTGATAATCGCACGAAAGAGTATCGATCCGTCGACGTCGAATCAGGCGATGTCATCGTGATGCTCAACGGTAAGCGGGTCAAGTCCGTCAAGGATCTCAAGGCGAGCTACGAGGAGACTGAAGTTGGCGAGGATATCAAGTTCGGCATGAAGCGCGATAAGAGAATGATGATCGTGACATTTCCGAAAGCCAATCCCGAGAAGATGCCACAGCAGCAAATGATGATGGTAACGATGGATGGCGATGGTGAAGGGACCGTAAGCACGACCTCAGGGTCGGAGACTAGAGTGATAAAGATGGAGGCGGGCTCCGCCGGCAACGTGACGCTCCTCGAACTGGGATTGCTGCTCGGTGAAGACGAAGAAAGCCTCATCGTCACAGACATTCTTCCTCATGCATCCAAGAGGCTCGGCGGAGTGGACGTAACGGAGGGCGATGTCGTCAAATCGATACAGGGGAAATCAGTGACTACGCTCGATAAGTTTGCCGATCTGTATGAGTCAATTCCGGTCGGCGATACGGTTAGCCTGGTCTTCCAGCATGAAGGCGAAGAGATCTCCGTATCATTTCCAAGACCGGATGCCCAAAAGGGCATAAAGATCAAACGTGAGCATTAAGGGCCTATTGAATATGCCAGTGAGAATCTGTATACTTGTCCTGACAGCGGCATTGCTTATTATGGAGCCCGCTCTGTTCTGCCAGACCGGCGTTCCGTTCAATCAACGTGATGACCAGTATCGGTTGCTCGGGCTGAAACGCGCGAAGGAAGCCTATGAGGTCGCGCGTTCTGACTTTGAACGTCAGAAGGAGCTATTCAACAAGGGTCTCATAACAGCGGTCGATCTCGACCGTAACAGGAGCTATTTCGCCGATGCTGAGGTCAACTACCAGCAATCGTTACTCGCAGTGCTATTCGAGGAGCAGTACATATCGGTCGACGAGGCTGTAAAGTATCATGCCAAGGATGGATCGAGGCATGTCAGGCTGACTCTTGTGAATACATCAGGTGGCAGCGCCGAATTCAGGAAACTCATCAACATAGATGACGAGCTTTTCAGATCACTCCAGCCCGATGTGATCAACAACGTGTATGTCTCGATTCTGAATAACGATGGC
This sequence comes from Candidatus Zixiibacteriota bacterium, assembly GCA_030631455.1. Lineage (GTDB taxonomy): Bacteria > Zixibacteria > MSB-5A5 > JAABVY01 > JAHJOQ01 > DAOVLC01. The sequence goes on along the minus strand of DAOVLC010000131.1, from coordinate 2,478 downwards.
GCCATCGTCAGCCAGCCGTACGAGGCAAAGGTCGCGGAGCTTCGATATGGCAGTCCCGCGCATATCGATTTCACGTTGCTTCAGGATCTCGATGCAGTAACCATCTACATGATTTACGGGAGCGGTACACAGCGTAGTATGAAGATATTCCTGCAGAAAGATGCGACAGTGAACAAAGTCGCCGTTCAGTCGGAGCAATTCTCCCAGGAAGTTGACCTGGGAAAGACGGCATCCTTCGATCTGACTCTCGAACTGTTTAGCGGCACCAACAATACATTCAGTCTCAAAGTCGCGAACTTGCCTCGTGAGATCAGCAGATCGTTCAAGGATGAAGCCGGTCGGGTACGCATGAGCCAGCTCAAATTCACGGAAAGCACCCACACAAGACGAGCCGAACTCGAAATATCGCTTCCGGATCGCCCATCGGATGCCGTGGAAATCGACAAGCCTATTGCATTCTATGTACTGGTACTTCCGCGAGAGAATCTGACTGACACCCCCGATCTTGAAACGAAGCAATGGACTCAGAGCGAAATAGAAGAACTCGATGTCGGCTACGTCCGTCTTGAGTTACTTCCGCGAGGAAAGGGAGAACTTCTGATCAGATCTCAACAGCTTTACTATTCGATCAAACCGGACGAGTCGGTTCACATGAGCATCGAAGCGGTAAACGAGGGGAGTCACCGCCTCGACAATATCGAGATCAAAGTCGACCTCCCCCTGAATTGGTCGAAGGAGATTTCACCAACATCGATTTCATCGCTGGAGATCGGCGAGGATAAGCGTTTCAATCTCATCTTCACTCCTCCGGAAAACATCTCCGTCGGCAAGTACCAGCTTCGTCTGCGCACATCCGCCATGTCCGGCAATCAACCGGTAAACGGCGAGGATAAGACGGTCACAATCGAAATACAAACCGGGACGAATCTGTTCGCAGTAATTGTCATTGCATTCTTAATCATAGGACTTGTCGGAGGGATCGTGGTCTTTGGAATTCGCCTTTCCCGGCGATAGGAATTTCTAACTCGAAAGATGCGAGGTCAGTTATGAACGATAAACCGGTTGATCAGACACACCCGATGCTTGAGGCAGCGAGTCTGTCGAAACGATACGAGGATGGCGTCCTGGCGCTTGACGGCGTCTCGTTCTCGATTATGCCGGGGCAGATATTCGCTATGCTCGGCGGAAACGGAGCGGGAAAAACCACTGCCATCAATCTGTTCCTGAATTTCATCGAGCCGACCAGCGGTCAGGCTTTGATAAACGGCGTGGTCACACACAAGGAACCTCTCGAGGCTAAGAGACAGGTCGCGTTTGTATCAGAGAACGTGACGCTGTATGGAAATTTCACCGCGATCCAGAATCTCGATTTCTTTGCACGACTCGGCGGCAAGACCGAGTACACGAAAGATGACTACGGAGATGTGCTAATGCGAGTCGGTCTCGAAAAGGAAGCTCACTACAAACGGCTGAGAGGTTTCTCGAAAGGCATGCGCCAGAAGTGCGGGATCGCGATTGCCATTCTTAAGGATGCTCCCGCGATTCTGCTTGACGAACCGACTGCGGGTCTCGACCCGAAGGCCGGGCATGACTTTCTCAGGCTCCTCGAATCTCTGCGCAATGAGGGGAAAGCGATCCTGATGTCGACGCACGATATCTTCCGTGCAAAAGAAGTCGCCGATGTGGTTGCGATCATGGACAGAGGCCGGATCATAATGCAACGCAGTGCCGCAGAGTTGGCTGACCAGGATTTGCAGGATCTGTACATGCAGTATATGGCGGGGCACGAGGAGGAGCAAGTCGTACAGCCCGGAGAACTCCAATGCTGAGCACGATCATTGGCAAAGAAACACGCGACATAATCGGCTCCACGAAATTCGCCGTAACATTCGCGGTATGTGCAATACTGATTCTGCTCTCCTTCTATGTCGGCGCAAAGAGCTACGAGGTCAGCCAGGCGCAATACGAGGCAGCGGCCGCGGAGAATCTAAGTCAACTGGAAGGCTTGACAGACTGGTTTGGCATCCAGCAACATCGCATCTTCCTGCCGCCGCAGCCATTGGAAGCACTCGTTACCGGCGTTTCGTATGACATCGGAAGGACGACTGAAATCCAGGGACGCGGTGAACTGACTGCGACCGACAGTCGTTTCAACGAGGACCCGATCTTCGCCATATTCCGTTTTCTCGATCTTGGGTTCATGTTCCAGATCGTGATGTCGCTTTTCGCGATTCTGCTCGGCTACGACGCGATCAGCGGCGAGAAGGAGCGAGGGACACTACGGCTTGCATTCGCGAACGCTGTCCCGCGAGCCACGTATATTCTCGGCAAACTGATCGGATCATTTCTGGCTCTGGCTGTTCCGCTGTCTGTTGCCATCATCCTCGGCTGTCTATTGCTCCCACTGTTTGGTGTCCCGATGAGCGCCAGCGACTGGGTCAGGCTTATGCTAGTCATCTTTGCCGGGCTGCTGTACTT
>DAOVLC010000288.1 GCA_030631455.1 Candidatus Zixiibacteriota bacterium | reverse complement strand
CTTTCTCAGTGGATTCCAGACCAGGCTCGAAAAACACCTCATAGTAATCTGAAAATCCTAACGAATTGATACCATCGAGCTCGAATTCAATGTCGAATGAGTACTTGTCAGCATAGAAGGTATAAGTCTTTGCTACTGTTTCGCCGGACGGGAACTGGTACGAAAAGGACACGCGGTCACTGTTCTGTTCTGTCAACTCTACCGAACGGCGATCAACTTCGAAATTCAGTTGCAGTAGGTCGAATCTACCGCGATCGAATCGGAAATTCGGAACAGCCGCACCGTCGGAATTCACCATCTCGACACCGCCGTTGTCGAGATAGTCGTAGTTTTTCAGTACGAAACTGGTAATTCCGCCTCCTCGCGTCGACAGCTTAGCACTGTAAAGCTCAGTCTCGACAGTGATAATCTCCTCGGGAATGGAATCCGAAGCGGCAATCAGCGAATCATAAGCCGAGCCGCCAGATTCCGGTCTCTCCCGATCTACTCGGGTCGGCTCCTGATCGGATTCGGCGAAACTATCTTCATATCCTATTGCAAGCGAGTCGCTTTCGACAACGGGCTGCTGCTCCGGCATGTTCTGTCCGACAAACAGGAACCAGCCGACGAAGATGACAGCTATCAATAGAAGACCGATAATGTAGTTGCGATCCATATTCAGTTCACTTTACTGGGTCGTAGCCACCATCATTCAGTGGGTGGCACCGTGAAATCCGTTTGACAGAAAGCCACGAGCCTCGCAGGGGCCCATACTTGCGTAATGCGTCGATCGCATAGCGGGAGCATGAAGGCTCGAACCTGCAAGAAGATCCCAACAGCGGGGAAAGTGTAAGTTGATATATTCTAACGAGATAGATAAGCGAAATCGTCGTAACCCTACGCATTGCCAAGCAGCCTCATCAAATCATCCGATAGTAGGGAAGTCATATTATCAGCGGGAAAACCCTTCACAAGAACCACAGCCCGTGTCCCGGGTCTGATTCGATCCATGCTTTTTCTTAATTCTTCCCGGATTACCCTCTTCAACCTGTTGCGGCAAACCGCGTTACCCAATCTCTTCGGAGTCCTTACGCAGAATTGCCGCAGATCATCGTCATAGCTCTTCACCCTGATATCCAAGAACCGGCCTGAGAACCTCTTTCCGGTTTTGAGAAGCTCTCTGATCATGAGATCACTCTTCAGCCGGAATTCTCTACCGAACCGGAGACTATCTGATCTTCTTCGGTACACTTGGCGCCAGGCGCTTTCGACCTTTCGCTCTGCGGCGCTTTAGTATAGCTTTGCCGGCCTTGGTCGAATTCCGTTGCCGGAAACCGTGATCGTTAAGCCGTTTTCTTCTCGATGGCTGAAATGTTCGTTTCATCTCATAATCCTCATATTCACAAGCCTTTTAAAATATCAGCGCTATTCCAAAAGTCAAGTGAAAACCTGCTTGATTTTAGCTTGACATCCCCGATCCCCCACTTATTATTCGACCGCAAGATGCCGATACTATACAACATGGTGAAGTTTTCAAAGCAAATTCCGTTTCTCGTGATATTCTCACTTCTGATCCTGGCTCTATCGTGCGGAGGCGACCCTCTTACGCCGCCGGATGATACCGATGGATACGTCGTCAACGGCGTTCTGTTTTTCAACTGTAATAACATGTCGAGTCTGTGCTATCTGAAGCTCACCAAGGACGGTGCGAACTTCGCGGACGCCCAAGTGAGCGTCGCCGGCTACCCTATCACCTACATCGGGCAGGGTATCTACCGGGCGTCCAGTCCCGGACTCATCCTGGTTCCGGGTGCTGCAAACATGGTGATCATCAAATCAGGAAGTGGCGATGCGCTTTTCTCCAAGAGTTTTGTGCTTCCGGATACATTCTCTGTTGTTGTGGCCTATCCGGCGAATCGCTTGTATGTTACGGGTGGGAATGTATTGGTCGAATGGACTGCATCGACTGGTTCACTCCACTATGCAGGCACTGTGGTACCCAAAGACAGCGGCGCTGTTGTTCCGGACTATGCTGAACCTGCCACCGAAATCAAGAACGCCTGGACGATCACTCCAGAGGCATTTCAGAAGTCTGATGGCACTCTGATTCAGGATAGATACGATATATATATCCTGGCCTATGGCGAAACGTTCTATACAACTTCCGTTATCTCCGAGATCTTCTTCCCATTGCCAAGCGGTGTTTTCACGACCGGAAACATCGACACAGAGACATTCAGCGGCACCATTGGTGTCGGCACGCTGTCCAAAGGCGATTACGTAGTGGTGGACAAGCAGGAGTAGATGTCGCGCAGAGTATTTAACGAACTGAAAGATCTCGTTACCGAAAGCCACTTGCCTGAGAGTTTACGTCTCGACAGACTGACTACCCGACAGACTCTCAACCTCATCAGCAAAGAGGATCACAAGATCGCGCCTGCGGTCAGGAAAACAATACCTCAAATCGAGAAAGCCGTTGACCTGCTGGTCGAGTCATTCAGGAGCGGCGGAAGACTGTTTTACATAGGTGCCGGGACATCGGGGCGGCTCGGCGTGCTCGATGCGTCTGAATGCCCACCGACGTTCGGCGCCAAACCGTCGATGGTGACAGGAATTATCGCGGGTGGAAGACGGACGCTTGTCAGGTCCCGCGAGGGTATTGAAGACGACCGCGAAAGCGCGAGACTTGATATCCGCAAGCATGGTGTACGCAAAGGTGACGTGGTTGTCGGAATCGCAACATCGTGGCGAACGCCCTATACGCTCGAGGGTGTCCGAGAAGCGAAGAAACTCGGTGCAAAAACTGTTTATCTCTGCTGCACACCGGTGAAGAAGTTCCCGTTCAAGATTGATATGCTGATTAATCCGATCGTCGGCCCCGAAGTTCTTACCGGCTCGACTCGAATGAAGGCCGGCACCGCAACGAAACTAATCCTGAACATGCTCACAACGACAACGATGGTAAGACTCGGCAAGACCTATGGCAACCGCATGGTCGATCTGGAGGCGAAATCGGAAAAATTGGTAGAACGTTCCAAACGAATCCTGATGGAAGTAACCGGAGTCTCCTATAAACAAGCCGCAACTTATCTGGATGAATCTTACGGCGAAGTCAAGACCGCAATAGTGATGATCCTCAAACAGGTCGATTGCACAGAAGCGAAAAAGCTCCTCAAGAAAGCGGACGGTTTCGTCTGGAAAGCGCTGTCATAATCCAAGATAGGATCTGCCACAGAGATAACCTGCGAAACATGCCCCCCTTTCAACTACTTGGACTTTCGGCGTGTATACTATATGTTAGGAGTTGATGATTGCTCATGTTGGCCGGGAGTGGTATTTGACTGCAAAGATCAAACTAATAGTCGCGCGCGAACTCGGATTCTGTATGGGTGTGCGCAGATCTATCGACATGGTGTTGTCTGTCAGACAACAATCTGACGGTGACGTCACTATACTTAACGAGCGTGTTCACAATCGCGATGTGAGTGACAGCCTCAGGAAGGCAGGCGTCGGGCGAACGTTTGACATGGAAGATGTCTCGCCGGGCAAATTGATTCTGTCGGCTCACGGAGTTCCGCGCAAAACTCTGGAACAGGCGAGCGCACGTGGACTCGATGCTATCGACACGACCTGCCCACTCGTTACCAAAGT
>DAOVLC010000125.1 GCA_030631455.1 Candidatus Zixiibacteriota bacterium | reverse complement strand
CCAATGGCGACGAATCCGTCCTTGACTTTTTCGATGCGCTTGCTCTTGAATGTCATATCCGGAAACTTCTCTACATCGAAGAAGTCCGGGCTTTTGAGATGGTTATCGCGGCCCTCGTTGTCAGTGTCGATGCTGGCTATCTTGATTGTGACATCGACCGATGATTTGGTGATGTCCTTATCGTCATACATCACAGTCGCAACGGCATCATGAAACGACCCCTTCGTCTTCGATATGACCAGATGTCTGACTGAGAAACCGATTGATGAATGAGCTTGATCCAGAACAAATTTGTCGGCCCCCGAGGCCGAAATGGCGATAGATAGTACCAAAATCAGGGCGGTTGCCATCGCTCTGTTACGCATTATAAATCCTCCCGAGTGAAGTTTTCCTTCTGTAATCTTCCGCACACTTCACAGCGTGCCTCCTATCTTGCTAAGTCAACGATAAACGTCGACCACCTGTGTCTATATAACTGTGTTACGTATTCAATGTTCCGGCTGTTGGAGTGTTTTACGGTGCACAAACCTAAGCTTGTAATTGGCAAGTGGTTGCACCAGAACCAACGGGCAATTAGGGAACTTTGAGTGTTATGCTCTTGCGAGGGAGACAGTGGCGACGCGCTTGGCTTGTTTCGGATCGAGTTCCTTGAACCTGAGAATCATCTGTAGTTTCCAGCCTTCGTCAGGCATCAGATGAAGCTTCCAGGAGGGCAAGAGACAGATGCCTTGCTGGACTTTCTCGAAGCCTCCTTCGGAAAGTGATACCGAGTATATCGGCATGCGCCAGAGTGTCGACTTCTTCTGTAGGAGGATATCGAGCTTGAAATTGTCCTCGCTGTTATGGAGTCCGAATTCCGAAACATCGTCCTGCGAAGAAATTCTGTGTACTCGTTTGAAGCGAGCGGGAATCTCCCCGCCAATCGTGTAGTTGACATTATGTGATGTCAAGTTAGGGAAGCCGAAGTTGAATTCCACACCGAAATGGAGATTAACCGATGACTGGTCGTTATTTGTCAACTGGTAGTGAACTTCGATTTCGGGTTTAGTGGCCTGTATGATGAACTGTTTCTCGACTCTGATTGCGGCATGCCTGCCATCACACCAGACTGCGCCGTCTCGCGCAAACCTGACTATGCTGTCGCCGCCTACTTTCTCGTGCTCGACAGTATATGGCTGGTTGACGAAGTCGCCCTCTTCCGGGTAGACTGCCGTGACAAACTGGTCAGGCTGCACATCAATCCCAAAGAAATGATCGATAAAGCAGCCTCGTCTGTACCAATCGTATGACAGAAGCTTGTCAAGCCCTTGCTCCTTCGATGTGAAAATGTCGTGGATCGAGACGGTTTCGCCTTCCGTCTTTTCCCCGGAGGACTTGATCTTGTCGTGGTAGCCTTCCTCCTGTCTGGTGATACAATCTATCAGATTCAGATTGGCGGCTTTGTAGTCAAGCTCGAAGAGAGTTGCACCTGAGGAGGGTTTGAAGAAGAAATTCAGGTTGGACGATTCGACTATGAGCTCCTCTCGACCGTCGCGATCGAAATCTGTCCGCGTTATCTCAGTCCAGTGTTCTTTCTTTCTGTTGATCCTGTCGATTGTCTTCTCAGCCATAATCAGGTTCTGATATATTGCAGCCCGAATGTGCGGCAGATACATTCCGCCAAACACACCGTGCCAATATGGGCAGTTGCATTGCCCTCGCCAGAGATAGTCTTCAGCCTCGGACAGGTCGACTGAGCGTTTATCCGATTCAGATATCAGCTTCGATATTGCATCAGAAACACGCAGCATTCTCTTGTGCATGTTGTTCGTTTCGGGGTATTTCGCGAGGAAATTGCGCCAGAAACCTCCCCTCACAAACACGCCATATTCATCATCAAGGTGTGAGGACTTCAGTTTCTCACCGAACTCTTCATACTTCCTGATAGCGGCTGCCGGAAGCGCCCACTCGTTCATTTCGGTGTAGCTTGCAGTCGGGAGGTATACCCTACCGAGCGCCGGCAACGTATCGAGCGCCTCGCGGAAATGTAGCATTCTGATCCAGTCGGAATTGTCAGAGAGAGCCGCGAAAAATCTCTGTAGCCATTTCTCGGTGTAGCAACTTTTGTGCGTACCCGGCCACACGCCGAACTTCTCGCCATCGTCGGCATAGATCGCCAGAACCTGTCCGTTATCATCAGCCAGGTGACGCAGGTGGTCGATGGTCTCCTCGACCGGTCGAAATGGGATGGTATATCTCAGATGACGTGAAATCGGAAACAACGCGACAGTCTCGCCTTCTTCCTCGGTGAGATAGTAGCCATGTAACTGGCCGTCAGTCAGACCGGAATACCTGAAGTGCGCATCATCGAGAACGGTGTATTTCACTCCTGACTTTCTTAGAATCTTGGGAAGGTGCGGCTCCCACACCCTTTCCGCGAGCCACATACCAACAGGGAAGTCACCGAGGACGCGTTCTATGTAGTGTGTCAGCTTCTTGATTTGCCCGACCTTATCTCTGTCGGGTATCACTGGCAGAATCGGTTCGTAGAAACCGCCAGTCATAATCTCGAGCTGGCCGGAGATAACCAGCTTCTTGAGAATATCTATGCCTTCCGGCCTGTGATCTTCGATCCACTTGAGGAGTATGCCTGAGAAGTGGATCGATGTTCGTACTTTGGGATAGTCTTCCAGAAGGTGCAGGAATGGCAGATACGCCTTGTCGAACGCATCTTCGAAGACAGCCTGGAAATTCCCGACAGGCTGGTGATTATGGATGCCGAAAACGAGATTGACTTTGCTCATCAGAAAAGTCTGAACTCCATCTTCAGATATTTCTTAGGATTTGCTCTTATGTCCGTTACTAGTTTATCGACTTCTCTGACCGCTTTCTTGACATCCTGGTAGAGCGTCTGATCGGACGCAAGGAGTCCGAGCGAACCTTCTTCGGAGTTTAGCTTGTCTATGAACGTCTGAAGACTCGAAGACAGTGTATCGAGGTCATCGGTAAGCATATCGAGCTTGGCCGATGCTGATGCGAAGTTCTTGATAGCGCTGTCCGCTGTCGGCCGGCTGCTCTGCACGAATTCGTCGATACTTGTCGAAGCCCTTTCTATAGCGCGCAGCGACCGTATGTAATTATCTCTCGACTCATCGACGAGTCCGTTGAGAGACACGGACAGATCATGCAACTGTGAGACAGTTTCTTGAAAATCGTTTAGCGCGCTGGGGGATACGACGGTCGATCCGATCAGGCGCACGAGTTCCCGGACTTCGGACACCATGTCTCCCATTATCCCCATCACTTCGGGAATGCCGGTGTCGTACCGACCATCGTGTACTATGCTTGTATCGATCGGTACTGATGATATTCCTGCGTAGACAGCCACAAACCGCTCTCCCATCAAGCCGATATTCTTAACCGTAAACGTGGCATCTTCTCCCAGGAATACGGTCTCATCGATCGAACATGTCACGACGACCTTTCCCGAGACAAGATCAATGGTCTTCACTTTGCCCATCGATACACCGGAAACGGCGAGCGGGTCTCCTGTCCTCAGCGCACCGACGTCGGGGAAACTGATTTTCACCGTACTGAACTGCTGGCTGAATTTATATCCCTTGATCCAAATGATCCCCGAAAAGGACATAACGATGGCCAGGAAAATGACGAGGCCGACTTTGAATTCCGATCTTCCTTTGCTCATGGTCACCTACTGCATTCAATGATACTGAACTATCCGGAGGATAGCTCTCATTCACTACATCGGTATTTGCTCCGTTCCTCTTAGACGCTCAATAACATTATACATACAATATGTCAACTCGTTTGTTTCTCGAATCCGGCTCCTTCCAATCGGGACGTAGAAGGCTGTAGGTCAAAAGTCGGAGACTTTTGACTATTGAATACGAGCGCCGCTGAATAGTCAAAACTCCACGAGTTTTGACCTGCTTCACTCAATCAAATAGTACGTTCATAGGAGCGAGGGGAAAACCTCGTGAGGATCGAGATTCTCCTTGAGGTTCCGTTCGATAGCTGACAAGCCTGGAGAATCGTCCTTCCATGATGGATGAATTACTTCGGGCATATCGAGTGTCATTCCGCTGAAATCGCGTTTTTGCGATTTGTGTATCAATCTCAATGTTACCGATGTGATGAATCCGAATCGCCCCGCACTTCCGACGAGAAGCTTTGTGATATCGTAGCCCGCCACAGATTTTAGTGTGACCGCTCCTACTCTGATGTGCTTCCCGTATGGTGTGACGAATGACAGTGACGGCACCCAGCGCTTGATATGAATAGTCTCCCCACCAAGTTTTGCGGTTAGCCCCATTGTCACCGCTCCTCCAATAGTTCCGGTATATCCACAGTCACCAAAGGCAAACATAAGTTGCTCATCTGCGATCAGCGAGTTCACATCACTCAGCCTGATCCCTGACCGGAGCGTTATGTACAAGTCTCCCGCAGAATATTCCACCACCCGATTCATCCTTGATGACGAGACTACAATACATTCGGTATTGGCGAGCGCAAGATGCGTCATCGACCCGGCGGGGCAGAGCTTGAGCTGATGCTCTACTGCAAGATTCACGACTGCGGTCACGTCGTTCTCATCTTCAGCGCATAGAACGGTCAGGCCGTTCCGATCTTCGAGTTTACTTTCAGGAAACAGATCGAGAAGAAGCTCTCTTGCGCGAGTCATGACGAATGGAGGGAGGTCTCGTAGATGCGGTAGGTCTTGTATACTTTCGCGCCGAGCATTTTGGCAGCACGGTTCATCATGGTGTTGTCTTCGAGAATCCAGGACAGTTCCGCCCACTTGTAGCCCTTAGCGAGGCCGCGATTGAACGTGTCTAGATAAAAAATCGTATCGATCCCACGTTTCTGGTACTCACGCTCTATACCCAATGTGATGATACGCGCGGAATCGATCTTGTTCTTGACCTTTGTGTGCCACAGGAGTTTCAGGAATCCGGTCGGAAACAGCCTGCCGTTGGCATAAGGCAACACCTGATAGATATTCGGAAGAGCCAGAGAAAAACCGATCGGATTGCCGTCGACCTCCGCGATGAATACGAGATCAGGATCAACCAGAGGCTTCATATCATTGGCTATATGCAGGAATTCATCATCAGGCAGAGGGACGAAGCCCCAGTTATCACTCCACGCAGCGTTGTATATCTTGTTTATTATCTTCAATTCTTCGCTGAATTTTTTAAGGTTGATAGTCCTGACTGTAATCCCGCGCTTTTCTTTGATCTTCTCGGCGATTCGCACCATCCGCTCCGGTGGCTTATCCTCACGGACAAGCTTGTACGCCAGAAGGTCCTTCGCTTTCTTGAAGCCGAACTTGTCGTAGAATTCCGGATAATACTCCGGGTTGTAAATCATATTAAGAAAGGGCGGCAGATCGAAAGCGTCAATCAGCGCTCCGACTTCGTAATTAGTAGAGAGATTG
>DAOVLC010000298.1 GCA_030631455.1 Candidatus Zixiibacteriota bacterium | reverse complement strand
GGTAATCGCCCTCGCTTACATCGATTCCGGGATCAAGCAGCGGCGACCGGAGCCGTTCGCTCCAGTTCTCCCCGCGGAGTATTCGCTCGATCCTGACACGATTGTTCGCCTCGTCGACCTCGAAATCGGCTCCCAAAATGCCGACCTCGCTCGCTGGTATCTTTGGCTTATCACCGCCTCCGACGTATGTGTGCGAGCAAGCAAGCTCTCCGACCATCTCTCCGAGCAGATATGTCAGATCGGATCGATGCGCTACATAAGGCAGTAGAGTCCGGTACTTGTCGCCGACGGCCTTCCAGTCCAATCCGTGCATCTCTTTATCATAGAAGAAGTCGCGTTCCATGCGCCAGACCTCGTCGAACATCTGCCGGTATTCCGCCCTGCGATCCAGATACATTTCCATATTCGAGAGATCAATCGTATTCTCTTCAAGGCTGATCTTATCTCCGGAGGTCTCCGCTATGTGATAGCTTGAGCTTTTAACCACCATTATCTTTTTGCCATCGTGTGTGAGAGCGTAGCTGTTGACTCCCTCGGCAAATCTGTGATCCTTCTTCTTTTCGATCACATATTTGTGCAGCACGGTCTCGCCTTCGCCAACCTTGCCGCGCATTCCCCGGATCGGATAGGATGAGTAGAAGACTGCACCCGGTATAGCGACAAGGCCACCGTAGTTGCCGGCGGGAAGATCAAATGCTACCTGCCTGTCATGTATCCCCTCGAAATCGATTGCCACCTTGACCGGTTCCTTCTTCTCATTCTTCTCTTTCGCATTGCCCTTGTCTTCTTCCTTGTTTTCCCCAACAGCCACCTCATCGCTCTTTGGAGCGAATGGTGATTTCTCATCTGCGGAAAGCAGGATCATGAAGAGATTAGTAATCGCCTCATTGACAAACTCGAATTCATACGAACCGAGTATCGGGTTGAAATTCCTCTCCGACAGGAAGTAGAGATACTTGCCGTCAGGATCGAACGCGGGCGAGAAATCGTTTGTGTATCCGCGAGTAACCTGATGCACTTTGCCGTCATCGAATGCATAGATATAGACCGCGCTGATTCGGTTATCACCTCTCTTGTTGTACGCAATGTACCTGCTGTCAGGAGACCATGAATAATCGCGAATCTCATTCCGCTTCGATGTGTCGATCTGAACAACATCTTTGCTCTCCAAGTCGACATAGGATAGTACGAGGTTCTTATCTGAGAAGACGAGTCTCTTGCTGTCAGGCGACCACGCCGGAGCGTATCGGTGACAGTGACCATCGGTCGTCAGTCGTATCTTTTCTTTTCCATCGTGAGAAAGGAGATACAGTTCCTCCTCGCCGGTTTCATCCGATATGCATGCGATCCACTTGCCGTCGGGCGACCATCGAGGCGCTCGGTCATTGGCTCCGGAGCTGTTCGTGAGGTTTCTCGTATTGCCTTCCTTCTTCGGTACGGTGAAAACCTCTCCTCTGGCCGTAAACGTGGCTCGATTGCCGTCTGGTGAGATATCGAAATCACGCACTTTGTCGGAAACGCTCACAAACTCGGCACGCATATGCCGCTCGTCAGTGGTAAGCGTTATCTCGACTTTTTGCAGCGTTTCTGACGGGAGATCGAGGACATACAGATAGCCCTCATTCTCAAAGGCGATTCCGTCGGAGCCAAGGCTTGGCCAGCGAACATCGAACTCCGTAAATTGTGTCACCTGTTCGGTTTCTTTCGTCTTTATATTGTAGGAGTAGAGATTTAATCTGCCCGTTCGGTCAGAGTTGAAATATATCTTATCGCCGTACCACATCGGCATATTGTCGGTGCCTTCCCAGTCGGTGATTTTCTCAGCCGTGATCTGCCCAAGATCGAATATCCAGACATCCTGTGCCATACCACCCTTGTAGCGCTTCCAAGTGCGGAAATCTCTCGATATCGGACAGTATGCAACCTTCCCTGCATCGGACGAGAATGAGGTGAACCCGGCAGTTTTCATTGGCAATGGTTCAGGTAGTCCGCCAGCAAGCTTTACGAGATATGCCCGGCCGTCCCACCAGTCATTGACCTCTTTGCGCGACCTGAAGAGAATGCGATCTCCATCAGGATGCCAGCCGAGAACGATGTTTTCCGGCCCGAACCGCTCACTTGTTCTCTGTATTGCCGGATGGTACGTCAGTCGTTTCGGCTCTCCGCCACTCGTGGGCGTGACGTAGACCGACATGTCGCCATCATACTGCCCGGTGAATGCGATCATGCTTCCGTCCGGTGAGAACTTCGGAAACGACTCCAGCCCTTCGTGGCTGGTGAGACGAATCGCCTGCCCGCCCGCTCTGGGGGCGACATAGATATCTCCGGCGTGTACGAACGCGACTCTGTCGTCGTGAACATCGGGGAAGCGAAGAAGTCTCGCTTCTTCCGAGAATGCGGAACTCGTCAGGATCAGAGCACCGGCAGCCAATAACAGAATAAATCTTTTCACGAGACCTCCATGAGAAATGTCAGCTTCTCGTTAATCTTTACGTTATCAAGACTGATGCTTTGCTGCTGCTATACGAAGTCATATAGAGGAAATGTACTGGTTCTCGTACCATTTCGCAACCGCTAAGATGGTATTCTCCTGCTATTCTCGAGTTGGAGTCCGAGATGTCTCGTGATACCATCTTTCGGGTCTCCGGTGCAGCCTTGCCGACATGAGGCCTTCAGGTTCGGAGTCTGGTGTCGATGTTGCTAAGGTGGAGTTGGTTGTGAATGCTGAAAGTTTCCTTGACATCGACATGCGACAGGTCTAACTTGGGCCAAACGATTGTGAGGTGAAGATGATATACGGTGTGGTAATGGCAGGCGGCAAAGGAGAGAGATTCTGGCCGCTGTCAAGAGAGTCTCAGCCGAAACAGCTGCTGAAGATCACATCAGATAAGACGATGCTTCAGGAGACAATCGACAGGGTAGTCGATTTCATTCCCCTCCCCCGAATCAAGATCGTAACAGGTGAGGAGTTACGCGACTCGATATCCGCCAAAATAGGCTATTTGACCGGTGATAACTTCATCACCGAGCCGTTCGGCCGGAACACTTGTATGACGATTGCGCTTGCGGCAGCGCATCTGAGCCGTGAGGACCCGGAGGCGATCATGGTGGTGCTATCATGCGATCACAACATTTCTCCTACGGAAGGTCTGATCGAGCTTATCGAGGCAGGTTGCCACGTCGCATCCGATCAGGATTGCCTTATCACGATCGGCATCAGTCCAACCCGGGCTGAGACGGGCTATGGTTATATCGAGCAGTCTGACCTGTATGACCGCTATGGCAGAGTTTCGATTTATCGCATAACCAAGTTTAAGGAGAAACCTGATAGGGTTACGGCGCAGCAATATTACTACGACAGGAAACATCTCTGGAATTCAGGGATGTTTATATGGTCAACCAGGTCGATCCTGAGTGCGGTGCGCAAGTATCAGCCAAAGATGGCGGATCTTATGGATGAATACTGTGCAACTATCGGAACAGACAAGGAAGCCGACGCGCGCAGACATCTCTACAAGTGTT
>DAOVLC010000100.1 GCA_030631455.1 Candidatus Zixiibacteriota bacterium | reverse complement strand
TCTCTTGCGACAGTTTCCGCTCGTCGCCGATTACGCCGATTATTGTCTTCTCTGTGCCTTCGGACATGTGCGGCCTGAATCCGAGGTCTTCAATCTTCTTGATGACCGCTCCAATCTGCTTGAGCGTTGCCTCTTTCTGCATTACAACAATCATCATCGTCTTACTCCCGGGCCAGATCAGGCCTAAGTTTGTCCGTACCACCAAGATACACATGATTGATCTCGTCCTGACCCTTGTCAGTATTGATATGAACTAATATTCTGATAAGTGAGGGCATCGCTCCCGGAACATCGATTTCCCTTGCACAAAGAAGCGGGATTGACGTGAGCCCGAGTACGCGCACGGCGTATGCGGGGAAGTCCGCATTGATGTCAGGAGTCGATGTCAGGAAAATCGAAGCTATATCCCCCGGATCAACATCATTTTCCGCGATTATGGCCTTTATCAACTCGCCTGTTGTCTTGTGGATGGCTTCTTTCGTGTTCGCTTCGACTACGTTTGCTCCCCGTATTCCGCGTACTCTCATCTGTCGAGTCCTTTTCTCAGTTCTTTCATCAGCGAGGAGACTCCCCGGAATGCTTCTCTGCGGCTGTTTGCATTCTCTATACGGTTGAGCAGAGCGCTGCCGACTATTATCCCGTCTGCAAGCCCGCCCATTTGTCTCGCTGTCGCTTCGTTCGATATACCGAATCCGACACATACCGGTATCGGCGAGACCGCTTTAGCTTTCCTGATGAATGTTTCCGTGCTGCCCGGCAAGGATTTCCTTGCGCCCGTAATCCCGGTTATAGATACAAGATAGAGATAACCTGACGATGCTGCCGCGATCTCCCTGACGCGATTCACAGGGGTGGTCGGTGCTGTCAGGAAGATAACGTCGATTTCGGCATTCTTGAAACACTCCAAGAATCGATGCCTTTCTTCGAATGTGAGATCCGGAATGATGATTCCGCTTATCCCTGCAGCACTGCATCGAGATGCAAACTTTCTCACACCCGGCTTCATTACAGTGTTGATGTAGCACATAACGATCAGCGGGATCGACGTTCTCGCCGCGACTTTCTCCATGAGTGAGAATGCGCTGTCGGTTGTCAATCCCTTCGAGAGAGCCTGGTGTGAAGTTCGCTTGATGGTCGGGCCGTCCGCCATCGGATCAGAGTGCGGTATGCCTATCTCGATCATATCTGCGCCACAATCTTCCAGAAGCTTTGCGCAGTCGACAAATCGTCCATGCGAGGGGAATCCGCACGTCAGATACGGGATCAGCGCCTTCCTGCCCGAAGATTTCAACTCGACGAATTTATCTTCTATTTTTCTCATAGTGACTTATGCTTTCAAGGTCCTTGTCGCCTCGTCCCGACAAGTTCACGATTACGATGGTCTTCCTGTTGGCCTTGCGGGATATCTTTCTGGCGTGTGCAAGCGCAAAGCTCGATTCCAATGCCGGGATTATTCCTTCAAAACGACAGAGCTCACCAAAAGCGGCAACTGCTTCCCTGTCGGTTACGGTGTTGTATTTGACACGTTGCTGATCTTTCAGGAAGCTGTGTACCGGCCCAACACCCGGATAATCGAGACCTGCTGATACGGTCTCGGTAAGTAGAATCTGTCCGTCACGGTCCTGCAGCAAGTAGCTGAGCGACCCGTGCAGCACACCGGGGCTGCCTTTCTTGAGTGTAGCTGCATGTTTGCCCGATGATAACCCTTCGCCAGCCGATTCGACGCCAATCAAATGGACGTCGGTATCTTTCAAAAATGCATCGAAAATGCCGATTGAATTCGACCCACCTCCCACACATGCAACGATATAGTCCGGGAGTCTGCCAGCCTGGTTTTTGATCTGCTTCTTAGTTTCCCTGCCAATGACAGACTGGAATTTCCTTACTATCTCCGGAAACGGGTGAGGCCCAACGGTTGAGCCGATTATATAATGCGTGTTGCGGACATTGGTGACCCAGTCTTGAATAGCAGCGGTGGTGGCTTCTTTTAGAGTCCCGGTACCTTGATCAATCTCTATAACTTCCGCGCCAAGCATTCGCATTCGCAGCAGATTGGGATGTTGTCGTTCTGCGTCGATCTTGCCCATGTAAACCACGCATCTCAGTCCCATAAGAGCGCATGCCGCCGCTGTCGCGGTGCCGTGCTGTCCCGCTCCTGTCTCGGCTATGATTCTCTTCTTACCGAGATACTTCGCTAGGAGCGCCTGGCCGAGAGTGTTGTTGATTTTGTGCGCGCCGGTATGATTCAGATCTTCCCGCTTCAGAAAGACTTGCGCGCCCCATCTGCTCGAAAGATTCTGTGCATGGTAGAGAGGCGTAGGACGACCAGAGTAATCACGGAGAAGCGAATCGAGTTCTGCCCTGAACTTGCGGTCCTTCCAGCACTTGTTGAATGCCGTTTCGAGCTCCATGAGAGCCGGCATCAGCGTTTCAGGTACGAACCGACCGCCATAATCTCCGTAGTAGCCACTTTTGTCTACTCTGAGCACGATCTCACTCTCTCGACGAATTCCTCGATCTTTGCGTGGTCTTTCACGCCTGGCTCCTTTTCAGTTCCGCGGGATGTATCGACTCCAAAGGGTTTGTAGAATTCGAGTATGCCGGACACATTTTCCGGATCGATGCCTCCGGCCAGGAAGACATCGTACTTCCGGTTAACCATATTCCAATCATATTCCGATATCCCATCGATACTCCCGACCCTCTTGAAATCGAGAAGAAGATACTGGCATGGATATGGAGGCAGTTTGAAATCATTATCACTCATCCATATAGATGAAATCAATGGAAGTGGCGGCGTCTTTATCAGTCCGTTGTCCGGATTGTAGTATATCTGAAGATAATTGAGTTTCACTTTGTCGGCAATTTGCGAGACTTTTTCAACTTCGTATCGGTCGAACACACCGACAATCGATATCTTGCCCGCCATCTTTCTCGCGATACGAGCTGCATCATCTATGGAGACCTGACGAGGTGATTCGGCAAATACTAACCCGATGAAATCAACACCACAGTCCAGGCATTTCTCAGCATCGGCAAGATTAGTTATTCCGCATATCTTTATTTTCGTCGGCATTCTACCAGTTCCTCGAGTTTAGCCTCTAGGGACTCTGCCATGGAAAGAGCAGAGCCTATCAGCACCGCATCGACACCGAGTACACGCATCATATCGACTTCTCTTGCAGAACCGATTCCTGATTCGGAAACAACCAGGCGATCGGGCGGTATCTCAGGAAGAAGCCTCGTAGTTGTGTTGAGATCGATCTCAAGCGTATCGAGATCGCGGTTATTGACACCGATAATCTCTGTATCGCTTCCAAGAGCTATCGCAAGTTCTTCCTCGTTGTGAACTTCAACGAGCGGCTCGATTTGTAACGTTCTGCACTCTTCCACGAATTCGCCGATCTTTTCTCCGAGAAGTTTGACGATAAGTAGTACAGCGTCGGCTCGATAGGCGAGTGTCTCCGTCAATTGAAGCTTGTCGACTATGAAATCCTTGCGCAGCACTGGAAGCTCGACCGCTTCGGACACATCGACCAGATCATCGATCGATCCGGCGAAGTGTTTTTCTTCGGTCAGAACTGATACAGCCGCAGCGTGGTGCTTCTCGTACAGTTTCACCCATTGCGCTGGGTTGATGCCCGCGTTGATTTCGCCCAGGGAGGGCGATTTCCTCTTTATCTCGAAAATAAAGGACAAGTGCTCATCGCTCCTGAGTGACGCAGAAAGCGAGTGCCTCGCCCATGAGCCTTCTAACATCTGCTCATACTTAGCGCTTAGGCTCTTTCTGTCGGCCTCAGCCCAGTATTTCCTGATATGCAATACGAGATCTTCAAGCATCGGAGCGTTCCTCGGTGACTTCCACAATGCTACGGAGTTTTGCCTTGGCTTTGCCTGAGTATATCGCGTCCGCGCAAGCTGTTCTCGCTTCGTCCAGACTATCGAATCTTCCTGCCACAATGAGACCCACGGCGGCATTCAAGACCACGGTACTCGTGCGGTGCGATTTCTCACCACCGAAAATCGCCCTGATGATATCCGCGTTGGTAGACGCGTCGCCGCCGACAAGATCTTCGATTCGTGCGCCTTCTCCATCTTGAACGAGCAACGTGCGAGTGTCCATACCATTGTCGGTTGCCCGATGCAGGTAGCAGTTCGTGCCGTGGATCATCTCATCAATGCCGAGATCGTTGTGCATCGTTGTCACGTTATTCAGCCCGATTTTGTGAGCCGTCTGCGCAATAACCTCAGCCTTGCGGGCGTTAGGAGTCCCGACTATCTGGTGAGTGCATGCAGCAGGATTCAGGAGAGGCCCAAGCAGATTGAAGAGAGTCGGGATTCCAAGCTCGCGCCTGACAGGCGCTACATATTTCATTGCCGGATGATAATTCGGTGCGAAGAGGAAACAGAAATTGGTCTCATGAAGACACTTTGCCGCACTATCGGGGTTCAGGTGGATTCTTACACCGAGTGACTCGAGGACATCCGAGCTCCCGCATTGCGACGACACCGCCCGATTGCCGTGCTTGGCGGTTGCAGCTCCCATAGCCGCGGTGACAATCGCAGCTGCGGTTGAGATATTGAACGTTCCGGAACCATCTCCTCCTGTTCCGCAGCAATCGAAAACTTCGCCCTCTATGTCGTGAGGCACTTTGAGGGCGAGTTCTCTGAATGCCGATGCACAGCCTGCGATTTCGGTCACGGTTTCTCCCTTGACCTTCAACCCGGTCAGGATCGATGCCACCTGTACCGGGGAGTATTCGCCGCGTCCGACACCGAGCATGAGTTCACGGGATTCGTCGAAGCTGAGGTCTTCACCGTTAGCGATTCGTTTGAGATACTCGTCAGCCATTTTTCATCGCCAGTTAAGGAAGTTCGATAATATCTGTTTGCCATCCACGGTAAGTATCGATTCCGGGTGAAACTGAAGACCGAATACCGGAAATTCAGCATGCTTCATCCCCATCACTTCTCCGTCTGATGTGTACGCCATAGTCTCCAATTCATCGGGAAAAGTCTCTTCCGTCACCGCCAACGAATGATAACGTGTTGCTATAAAAGGATTTGGGAGGCCGTGTAATATGCCTGTGCCCCGATGGTAAATACGTGACGTCTTGCCGTGAAGGAGTCTGTCTGCCTTCGTGACAGTTGCCCCGAAGCTGTAACCTATCGCCTGATGTCCGAGGCAGATGCCGAGTATCGGCACTTTGTCGTGGAAGCGCTTTACCACCTCCACCGAAACGCCTGCTTCGCTCGGATGACCAGGTCCGGGAGAGATCACGATTCTTTTCGGATTCAGCTTCTCGATCTCCTCCGCTGTGATCTGGTCATTCCTTGCAACAGTCAGATCGGGCACTATTTCGCCTATATACTGCACGAGATTGTAAACGAAAGAGTCGTAGTTATCTATGAACAGAATCATTCGAGCCCCTCCTCTGCCATTCTTATCGCTTCTTTGATGGCTGCTATCTTATTGAGAGTCTCTTTGTACTCGAGTTTCGGCACAGAATCCGCCACAATTCCGGCTCCCGCCTGGAGGAAAACTTTCCGTTCTTTCTTGATGATAGTGCGGATCGCTATACACATATCCATATTGCCGGACAGCGAAAAATAGCCGATGCTGCCCGCGTACGGCCCACGGCTGGTTGGTTCGAACTCATTGATTAGTTCCATCGCCCGAACCTTGGGAGCACCGGACACCGTCCCTGCCGGGAACGCCGCCCTAAACAGATCGAATTGGTCTGCACCTGCTTTCAGTCTGCCGGTAACGGTCGAGGTCAGGTGGATCACATGCGAGTAATACTCGAGGTGCATCAAGTCTGTCACCGATACTGATCCATATTCACATATCCTACCGAGATCATTCCTGCCGAGATCAACCAGCATCACATGTTCGGCGCGCTCCTTCTCATCATTAGCTAACTCTTCAGCCATGGCGGCATCTTCTTCAGCCGTGTGGCCACGTCTGCGTGTCCCTGCTATCGGTCTGACAATTGCACGATCTTCGTCGAGCTTGACTAATGC